>NZ_JBJGYL010000029.1:0-63475 GCF_054049975.1 Geodermatophilus sp. SYSU D01119
CCGGGCGGGGCCCGGCCGGGGGCCCCCCGGCGCGGGGGGGTGTGGGGGGGTGGGGTGGTGTCGTGGGTGGGGGGGGGGGGGCGCCCGGGAGCGGGCGGCCCGCGGCCGCGGCCGCGGCGTCGAGGACGGCGGACCGCTCCTGGCGCTCGATCACCCGGTGGTAGCTCGCCCAGGCCTCGGCCGGCGTGACGTCGAGGGCGGCGGCGATCTGCTCCCAGCTCGCCCCGCCGCGCAGGGCCGCGCGGAACCCGGTCAGCTGGCTGTCGTGGGCCTTGCGGGCGATGACCTCGCCGAGGGCCAGCAGCTCGAGGGACTCGGGCACGTCGAGCTGCGTCTCGTCCTGGAGCAGCGAGCCCCAGTCGTCGTCGTCGCGGTCGGCGACGGTGTTCAGGGTGGTGGCCCCGGAGTCCCGCCGGCTCAGGAAGTCCAGGCGGGTGGCGGCCGTCTGGAGCGAGAACTCCTGCTCCAGGGCCTCGGGAGTGATCTGCATGCCCTCCACCTTCCCCGAGGCACCGGACGGCGGCGAGCCGTTGCGAGCCGGATCTCACCGGCGCGCGGAGGGCCCGCACCCGGGGTGGGTGCGGGCCCTCCGGAGCGTGGCGGCGTCAGTTGTCGACGCCGACGGCCTCCTTGGCGACCTCGGCGAGGGCGACCTGGGCGGCGCTGATGACGCTCGAGCGGTTCTTGTGGGTCTCCTCGTAGCGGATCAGCACGCGGATGGCGTGCGGGTCGCGCAGCGCCTTGGCGGCCTTGGCGGCGTCCGACGTCGACAGCGAGTCGAAGCCCTTCACCGGCAGCTCGTCGGCGGTGACGTCGCCGAGCTCCTCGCGGGCGGCCTTGGCGGCGTCGGCGGCGTCGCGGTTGCCCTCGCGGCGGGCGATCCGCTCGGCGCGGCGCAGCGTGGCGGCCCGGCCGACGCTCAGGGTCTCCCGGACGGCGTCGGTGAGGGTGGAGGCCTTGCCGGCCACCTGGCCGAGCTTCTCCTCGGCGGCCTCGCGGCGCTGCTGGGCGGTGTCGAGGGCCTCGTTCACCCGGTTGGCGACGAAGCGGTACGGCGCGTTGGCGGCACGCGCGGCGACGCCGGCGACCTGCTGGAACGGGGTGGCCTGCAGCGCGGCGGGACCGCCCAGCGCCTCCTCGGCGAGCACGACGGTCAGCCACTCGATGGTGGCCTCGTGGGCCGTGATCAGGCCCTCGGCGAGGCGCTCGACCTTCGCCAGCCCGGCCGCCTGGCCGAGCACCTTGAGGTAGGTGGCGCGGTCGTGCAGCTGGTGCTCGAGCGAGAGGTCCTGCAGCAGGGCCTCCTCGAGCGGCTCGGCCTGCTCGAAGGTGGCCTTGAGGACGGCGGAGAGCCGGCCGACGACGGGGGTGACGACGTCCGGGACGCCCCCGAGCTCGCGGAGCTCGGCGGTGATCAGCCGGGTGCGCTCGGCGGCGTTGTCGGCGTTCTGGGTCAGCTCGCGGCGCACGGCGTCGGTGCGGGCCTGCGAGACGCGGGTGCGGGCGACCTGCTCCTCGGTCTGGGTGAGCAGGACCAGCGCGCGGAGCTGGTTGACGATCTTGGCGTGGTCGGTCACGACGGAGGACTCCAACGGTCGGGTACGGCCTGACGCCCTCTGACATGCCCCGCCCACGGCTGTGCTAACTACAGCAAGCAGATTGCTAGCGGTGAGGTCGGTCACTCCCCCGGGTGAACGAGGTCGGCCTCGATGCCCAGCCGCACGGCGACGTCGTGCATCTCGGCCTCGAACAGCGAGGCGGCGTCGTCGAGGGCGAAGCGCAGGTGCCCGAAGACCTCCATGCAGACCAGGCCGTACAGGCGCACCCAGGAGGACAGGAACACCGCCATCACGCCCAGCGGGAGCTCGACGGGCAGCTTCGCGCACCAGGCGCCCAGCTGCTCCCGGTAGCGCGGGTCGAGGTCACCGTCGGCCGGGACGGGGAAGGGCTGCTGCAGGTAGACGGCGGCCATGAGCGTGGCGAAGACACCGCCGAAGCGCCGGCCGGCGGCGGCCGCGGGGCCGTCGTCGTCCTTCTCGGGGACGACGCCGTCGGCCGCGTTGCCGAACAGCAGGCCGAACTCGGCGGGGTGGTCGATCGCCCAGCGGCGGAAGGTCCGCGCGGCGGCCATCAGCTGCACCCCGGGCCGCGGCGGGACGACGGCGTCGCGCGCCTCCTCCAGCCGGTCGCACAGCTCGTCGTAGAGGTCGGCGACCACGCGCTCGACGAGCTCCTCGCGGCTGGCGAAGTAGCGGTAGAGCGCGGGCGGGGTCAGGCCGACCTCGCGGGCGATCGCCCGCAGCGCCAGCCCCTCGACGCCGTGCTCGACCAGGACGCGACGGGCCGCGCCGCGGATGTCGCGCAGCGTGTCGGCGCGCGCCCGCTCCCGCCTGCTCCCCGGCCCGGTCATCGCCGTCCACCTCCCGCCGTTGACAGCAGTGAACGGTGTATGCAGAGTTATCACCGTTCGCTAACAGCGTTCACCAATCTATCAGGACGAGGAGGGGGAGCCGTGTTCGAGGCCCTCGGGCGAGTGGTGTACCGACGGCGCCGGCTGGTGCTCGCGCTCAGTGCGCTGGCCGTCGTCGTCGCGGCCGTGTGGGGCACCGGCGTGTTCGGCCGGCTCACCGGCGGCGGCTTCGACGACCCGGGCAGCGAGAGCTCCCGCGCCGCAGCGCTCGCCGAGAGCGAGCTGGGCCGCGACGCCGCCGACGTCGTCGTCCTGTACCGCAGCGACGACCTGACCGTGGACGACCCCGCCTACGCCGCGGCGGTCACCTCCTCGCTGGCCGCGCTGCCCGCCGGCCTGGTGGAGCGGACGACGACGTGGTTCGACGGCGGCGCCCCTCCCCTGGTCAGCGACGACCGCCGGTCCACCTACGCCGTGCTGACGCTCGCCGGCGACGCCGACGCGCGCGCCGAGGCCGTGGAGGCGATCGAGGACGACCTCGCGGCGCCCGGGCTGGACGTGTCGGTCGGCGGGGCCGCCACCGTCGAGCGGGACATCAACGACCGGGTCAGCGCGGACATCGCCCGCGCCGAGATGATCTCGCTGCCGGTGCTCGCGGTGCTGCTCGTCGTCGTGTTCGGCAGCCTGGCCGCGGCGAGCCTGCCACTGGCGATCGGCGTCACCGCGATCCTCGGCGCGTTCACCGCACTGCGGGTGGTCAGCCTGTTCACCGAGGTCTCGGTGTTCGCCGTCAACATCGTGACGATCCTGGGGCTCGGCCTCGCCATCGACTACGGCCTCTTCGTGGTGAGCCGGTTCCGCGAGGAGGTGCGCCGGCAGGCGAGCGTCGAGGAGGCCCTCGCCCGCACGATGGCCACCGCCGGGCGGACGGTGGCGGTCTCCGGCGTCACGGTCGCGCTGTCGCTGGCCGGCCTCGTCGTCTTCCCGCAGGTGTTCCTCCGATCGATGGGCTTCGGCGGCGTGAGCGCGGTGCTCGTGGCGATGCTCGCCGCGCTCACGCTGCTGCCGGCGCTGCTGGCGGTGCTCGGGCCGCGGGTGGACGCGCTGGCGCTGCCGTGGCACCGGCGCGCGGTGGCCGCCGGGCCGGGCCGCGGCTGGTGGGAGCGGGTGGCCCGCGGGGTCATGCGCCGCCCGGTGCTGGTGACCGTCGCCGTCGTCGGGCTGCTCGTGGTGCTGGCGCTGCCGTTCCTGCGGGTGCAGTTCGGCGCGATCGACGTCCGCGTACTGCCGGCCGGCACCGAGAGCCGGGTGGTGGCCGAGACGATCGAGGAGGACTTCCCCACCTCGCCCTCGGGCCCGGTGACCGCCGTCGTCACCCTCGCCGACCCGGTCGACTCCCCCGCCGGGGCCGCCGCGCTCGGGTCCTACGTGGCCGACGTCGCCGCGCTGCCGCAGGTAGAGGGCGCCACGGTGACCGGCGCCGAGGGCACGACGGCGCGGGTGTCGGTGGCCTACGCCGGCGACCCGGTCGACGCCGACGCCCGCGCACTGGTGGGCGACGTCCGCGGCGTGCCGGCGCCGCCGGGCGGCGAGGTGCTCGTCGGCGGGGAGAGCGCGGTGATGACCGACCTGCTCGACAGCCTCGGCTCGCTGCTGCCGTGGATGGCGCTGCTCGTCGTCGGCGCGACGTTCGTGCTGCTGTTCCTGGCCTTCGGCTCGGTGGTGCTGCCGGTCAAGGCGGTGCTGATGAACGTGCTGTCGCTGGGCGCCTCGTTCGGCGCGCTGGTGTGGGTGTTCCAGGACGGCAACCTCTCCGGCCCCCTGGGCTTCACGCCGACCGGGTTCATCGAGGCGACGCAGCCGATCCTGGTGCTCGCGATCGTGTTCGGGCTGTCGATGGACTACGAGGTGTTCCTCATGTCGCGCATCCGCGAGCAGTACGACCTCACCGGCGACAACACCGCCGCGGTGGCCACCGGGCTGCAGCGCACCGGCGGGATCATCACCAGCGCGGCGCTGCTACTGCTCGTGGTGATCGGCGCCTTCTCCACCTCGGGGATCACCTTCATCAAGATGATCGGGGTGGCGATGGCGATCGCCATCGTGGTGGACGCGACCGTCGTCCGGACGCTGCTGGTGCCGGCGACGATGCGGCTGCTCGGCCGCGCCAACTGGTGGGCGCCGGGGCCGCTGCGCCGCCTCTACGCGCGGTACGGCATCACGGAGTCCGACGGCGAGGAGTCCCCGACGCCTGCGCCGCGGCCGCTGGAGCCGGCCGGCATGGCCTGACCTGCTCCGCTGACCTGCTCCGCTCGCACCGGCTCCGCGGGGACCTCCCCGCGGAGCCGGTGCCGCGTCAGCGGGCGGGCGCGGCCGGGGGCACCGGCGGACGGCGGCGGGTCTCCAGCCGGAGCACCGGCTGGGTCAGCTGCGCCAGCGTGGCGCAGCGCTGGCAGACCGGGCCGGGGTGCGTCTCGGCGGCGCAGGTCTCACAGGGCACGCGGGGTCTCCTCGTTCACGGGTCCGTCGGGACCGGGGAGTCAGGACCCTGCCACCCCGTACCGGCGTCCCCGCTCCGCGTGTGACGGGTGGGACGACTCGTCAGCGATCCGTCACCTGGGCGTCCCCGCCCGTCGGCCCGGTGCCCCAGCGCGGGCGCCGGCGGACGACGGCGGTGGCGACCGGACGGGACGCGGGGGCGCAGGCGCAGGCCTGGCCGGTGCAGCGGTGCGCGGTGCTCACGGGACCTCCCGGTGACGGTGGCCGCCGAGGGTGACAGCTCCCGCGCCCCGGCGACAGCGCCGCGGCCGCGCTGGGACGAACCGTCACCCGACCGACCCACGCCGTTCCCCCGGCCGGTACCGGGGACGCCGGCCGGCCACCCGCGTGCCGCTCGTCGACCTGCGGCTGCCTCACGCTCGCCGAGGCAGCCGCAGGTCGACGACGGGCGTCCTCGGGCGGGCGTGATCAGGCGAGCAGCGCCGCCAGGCGGTCGAGGTAGGGCACCTGGCCCTTCACCAGCTTGGTGCGCGCCTCGTCGAGGCCGAACCACGCGGCCCGGTCGACCTCCGGGAAGGACTGCACGCGCCCCGACCGCGGCGGCCACTCCAGCGGGAAGGTGCCGCTGACGATCGCGTCGGCGTCGAGGTCGCCCTCCCCCGCCCACACGGTGAGCAGCTTCGAGCCGGCGCGCAGCTCGCCGAGCGGGGTCAGCGTGGCCGCCGGCACGGGGCTGCCGAGCTCCTCCTCGAACTCGCGCCGGGCCGCGGCGAGCGGCTCCTCGTCGTCGCCGTGCTCGCCCTTGGGGATCGACCAGGCGCCGTCGTCCTTCCGCGCCCAGAACGGGCCGCCCATGTGGCCGAGCAGCACCTGGGGAGCGGGAGCGAGCCGGTACAGCAGGATCCCCGCGCTCCGCCTCGGCACCCGCCCACCCTCGCACGGGGCAGCGCCCGGGCTCAGTCGAGCGGGCGGCGGCCGCCCGTCGGCACCGGCGCCGCCCGGCGCCCGCAGCCGTGGCAGAACCGTCCGGGCAGCCGCCTCGTCCCACAGTGCTCGCACGCCATGTCCGGCCTCCTCCGTCAGCGGGTGGAGACCGCAGGCTGCCCGGCGGCGGGCCCGCACGGTGCGCCGACACCGGGGGTGGGACGACTCGTCACGCGACCGTCACACCGGTCAGCGGCAGGCGTCACCCGGTCCGCGCCCCTGCCCGTTGCCCTGCCCGTTGCCCTGCCCGTCGCCCTGGCCCGGCCCGCCGTCGCGGCCGGGGCCCTTGTCGCACGGTGCGGGGACGACGGGCGCGATGGGCGGCGGCGGGGTCGCCGGCACGGCGAGGTCCGGCGTCGCGGTGGGCACCGGATCCTCCGCGACCGGGGAGGGCGCCGGGGGCGGCACGGGCTCCGGTGAGAACGACGGCGAGGAGGACGGGGAGGGCGTCGCCGTCCGCCCGGCCGGCGGCGCGCTCGCCGGCGTGGGCACCGACAGCGGCGGCGCCTCGGGCGCCCCGCCCCCGCGCACCGCGGGCGCGACCAGCACGGCCAGCCCGGCGACGAGCAGCAGCAGGACCGCCGCGCCGACGCCGACCCACCGCCGGCGCCCCGCAGGCGCCGCCCGGTGCCGCGAGCGGGTCGGCAGCACGTCGGTGTCGTGCTCGCCGGCCGGGTCGACGGCGGGACCGACGGCCGGGTCGACGGGGTCGGGGCGGGCGGTGTCCATCCGGCCGAAGCTACGGAGCGGGCGGGCCGGATCCGTTCCGCGACCCGCGGGCGGCCCACCCGCCCGTCACACCCGCCCCACGGGGCGGGGAGGCGGCTCCTCCCGGGAGGGGGGTCACCCGGGAGGAGCCGCGGTCTCCGGGCGCCGCAGGCGGTCGAGCGCCTCGGCGAGGCCGGTGGCGTCGGCGTACTTGGCGTCGAGGTCGGCCAGGTTGTTCTCGTGCAGCGCCGCGCTCCGGTCGGCGCACGCCTCGCGGACCACCTGCGGGCGGAAGCCGGAGTTGAGCGCGTCCATCGCGGTCGCCCGCACGCACCCCGACGTCGACACCCCTGCCAGCACCAGCGTGTCCACGCCGAGGCCGTGCAGGGTGGAGGCGAGCGGGGTGCCGAAGAACCCCGACGCGTACTGCTTGACCACCACCGGCTCCCCGGGCGCCGGCGTCAGCGCGAGCCGGCCCCAGTCGCCGTCCGCGTCCTCGGCGAACGCGGCCAGCGCGGGCACCTTGCGGACGAACAGCCCGCCGTCGGCGAGACCGGCCGAGTACCGGACCGCCGTCCACAGCACCGGGTGCCCGCCGGCGCGCGCGGCCTCCACCAGCGCCCGCGCCGCCTCCACCGCGGGCGCCGGGTCCGGCAGCGCGAACGGCCCGCCCGGCTCGGTGTAGGCGCGGCAGAGGTCGATGACCAGCACCGCCGGGCGGGGCCCCCAGCCCACCCGGCCGGAGAACGCCGAGCCGTGCGGCCCGGCACCGGTCACGTCGCCGACCACACCGGCCGCCGCGGCGCGGGCAGCCCGGTCTCCTCCTCGCACCGGGCCAGCAGCTCCTCCACCGGCGGGCCCATGTCGAACACCGGCAGGTCGGCGGGGCGGTCGGCGCGCAGCTGGTCGCGCAGCGTCTCGGTGGCCTCGGCGTCGACCTCGCCGCTGTCGCAGACGACGACGCCGTAGCGCCGGGCGCCGTCCTGCGTGACCAGCCCGCGGCGCACCTCCTGCGCCACCAGCTCGGGGTCGCGCTCGAGCGGGTCGCCCCACCCGCCGCCGCCCCAGGTGACGAAGTGCAGGACGTCGCCGGGCGCCACCGGCACCCCGTGGCACTTGCTGGGCAGCACCTCGCGGGTGCCGTCCGCCCGGTCGATCCACTTGCGCCCCCGGGCGCCGGGCTCGCCCCCGTTGACGCCCCACGGGTAGGTGAGCCAGCGGTCGTCGTGGATGGCGATCTCACCGGGCTCGGCGAACACGTAGGCGACGTCGACGCCGTTGCCCCCGCGGTGCAGCCCGGCCCCGCCGGTGTCGGCGACGGTCTCCCACTTCTCGATGCGCAGCGGGTAGTAGGACTCGAGGTACTCGCAGGGGATGTTGACGAAGCTCGGCCACAGCGAGTGGCCGTCGGGGCCGTCGCCGAGCGGCCGGCCGGGGATGCCGCCGAAGCCGATCGAGTAGAGCTGGAACCACTCCCCCTTCCGCTCGCCGCCGGAGTAGTGGCCCGAGTACATGAAGTGCGGCGAGGAGGAGAAGCCGGCGGCGTTGAGCAGCGCGGGGTTGGTCTGCCCCAGCAGGCCACCGAAGAGGTCGAACACCCGCCCGATGCCGTGGTTGCGGCCGTTGAGCGCGGCCGGGTGCGCGGGCTTCCAGTACGACCCGTCCGGGATCGTGACGTCGACCAGCGGGTAGAAGCCGTCGTTCCACAGGATCTGCGGGTCGGCCACCGTGATCATGTAGATCCCGAAGAACATCCGGGTCAGGTTCTCGTTGATGTAGTAGTTGATCGGCCCGGCCGCCTGCGGCGAAGAGCCGGTGAAGTCCAGGTGCACCTTCTCGCCGGTGCGGGTCAGCGACAGCTTCAGCTCGTAGGGCCCGTTGCCCAGGCCGTCGTCGCAGATGTAATCGGTGAACGACAGGGTGCGGCCCTCCTCGAACACCATCTGCAGCAGCACCTTCATGGCGTCGTGGTTGCGCTGCAGCAGCGCGTCGAGCGCCGACAGGTAGGTCGCCGTGCCGAACCGGGTGCACATCTCGACCACCCGCCGGCCCGCGGTGCGGCAGGCGGCGACCAGGCCGTTGAGGTCGGCGCGGTTCCAGTCGGGCATGCGGACCTGGTTGAGGATGATCCGCAGCGCGTCCTCGTTGAGCTGCCCGCGGCGGTAGAGCTTGAAGGGCGGGATGACCACGCCCTCCTCGTAGATGGTGCGGGCGTCGGTGGGCATCGACGACGGCGTCTTGCCGCCGACGTCGGACATGTGCCCGAACATCGACGCCCAGCCCACCACCCGGCCCTCGTGGAAGACCGGCATGACCACCAGCCAGTCGTTGGCGTGGCTGATCGCCGCGCCGCACGCGTACGGGTCGCTGGTGAGGAGGACGTCGCCCTCCTCGACGGTGTCGTCGAAGCCCTCGAGGAAGTCGGGGATGGACAGGCCGAACTGGCCGACGACCATCTTCCCGCTCGGGTCGCCGATCAGCGGGAACTCGTCGTGCTGCTCGCGGATGCCCGGCGACAGCGCGGTGCGGAACAGCACCTCGTCCATCTCGTAGCGGGCGTTGCGCAGCCCGTTCTCGATGAGGTCGAGGGTGACCGGGTCGACGTCGACCCGGTCCACGGTGCCGGTGGCGGTCTCGACGATCCGTGCCATGTCAGCCCTCCGCGGGGGTGATCAGCAGCGAGCCCGACGCGTGGACGGTGGCCACGTGCCCGGGCAGGACGAGGGTGGTGCTGTCCATCTCGGTGACGATCGCGAGCCCGGGGACGACGTCGCCGGCGCGCAGCCGCGCCCGGTCGTAGACCGACGCCGGCACCCGCTCGCCGCCGACGTACACCGGGGACTCGCTCACCAGCGCCCCCTCCGGGTCGCCGTCGCCGGGCTCGAGCCGCACGGGCGCGACGTCGGGCCGCGGGCCGGTGACGGTGGCCCGGGCGTTGACGAGCTCGTGGTCGACGGTGAGCAGGAAGGAGAAGAGGCGGTCGTGCTCGGCGTCGAAGGCCCGCCCCAGCTCGGCCAGCGGGCTGCCCCCCTCCAGCCACGCCGGGTCCACCTCGACGGGGATCTCGAAGCCCTGGCCGTGGTAGCGGACGTCGACCTGGTAGCCGACCGTCTGCTGCTCCCGGGGCAGGCCCTGGGCGGCCAGCCGCTGCCCGGCGTCGTCGGCGAGCTCGCGCAGCACCTGCACCAGCTCGTCGTCGCCGAGCTGGCCGAAGCGCCGCAGCACCGTGCGGGCGGACTCGTCGCGGCGGCTGGTGGTGGCGTCGCCGAGGGCGCACAGCACCCCGGGCGACGGCGGCACGATCACCGGCCAGGCGCCGGTGAGCACGCCGAGCGCGTTGGCGTGCAGCGGGCCGGCCCCGCCGAAGGCGACCAGCGCGAAGTCGCGCGGGTCGAAGCCCTGCTGCACCGAGACCAGCCGCAGCCCGCCGAGCATGTTCTCGTTGACGATGTCGACGATCCCGGCGGCCGCGGCCTCCGGGGAGGCCAGGCCCATCGCCTCGGCGACCTTGCCCACCGCGTCGCGGGCGGCCTGCACGTCGAGGGTGATCTCCCCGCCGGCGAGGGCCGAGGGCAGGTAGCCCAGGACGACGTTGGCGTCGGTGACCGTCGGCTCCACGCCGCCTCTGCCGTACGCCGCGGGGCCGGGGTCGGCGCCCGCCGACTGCGGGCCGACGCGCAGCGCGCGGGTCAGCTCGGGCACGTGCGCGATCGAGCCGCCACCGGCCCCGACGGTGCGGACGTCGACGCTGGAGGCCCGCACGGTGAGGTCGCCGACCTTCGTCTCGCGGCCGATCCGCGGGGCGAGGTCGCGCACCAGCGCCACGTCGGTGGAGGTGCCGCCCATGTCGAAGGTGATGAGGTCGCGGTGACCGCACTGCTCGGCCACCCACACCGCGCCGGTCACCCCGCCGGCCGGGCCCGACAGCAGCATGGTCACCGGCGCCTCGACCGCGGCGTCGGCCGACTGCAGGCCGCCGTCGCTGCGCAGGATCGACAGCTCGCCGGCGACGCCGCCCTCGCGCAGCCCCTCGGACAGGTGCCGCACGTACTTCTCCACCTGCGGCTGGACGTAGCCGTTGGCGACGGTGGTGAGCGTGCGCTCGTACTCGCGCAGCTCCGGCAGCACGTCCGACGACAGCGACACCGGCACGCCGGGCAGCACCTCGGCGGCGATCGCGCGGATGCGCCGCTCGTGGGAGGCGTCGGCGAAGGAGTTGACCAGGCTGACGGCGAGGGCCTGCACGCCGCGGCCGGCGAGGCGCTCGAGCTGCGCGCGGACGTCGGCCTCGTCGAGCGGGCGCACCTCCGACCCGTCGCTGGCGACCCGGCCCTCCACCTCGACGGTGTCCTCGAGGTCGGCCAGCGGCTCGGGCTTGGGCCAGATGATCCAGCCGGCCAGCCCGCCGGGGACGAAGGAACGGGCGATCTGCAGGACCTGCCGGAAGCCCCGCGTGGTGACCAGCCCGACGCGGGCACCCTTGCCCTCGAGGATCGCGTTGGTGGCCACCGTGGTGCCGTGCAGCACCTGCGCCACCTCGCGCATCGAGATGCCGGCGTCGGCGCACACCTTCCCGATGCCGGTGAGCACGCCGACCGCCTGGTCGGCCGGGGTCGAGGCGGTCTTGGCGCGCCAGGTGGCGCCGCTGTCCTCGTCGACGAGCAGGACGTCGGTGAAGGTCCCCCCGACGTCGACTCCGAGCCGGTAGCTCATGCGGTCTCCTCCGTGCGGGTCGCGGGATGGGTGGCCTGCAGCCGGGCGGCCCGGACCATCACGGCCCGGGCGTTGGCGATGTGGGAGGTCATGACGGCGCGGGCCCACTCCGGGTCACCGGCGCGCAGGGCGGCGACGATCTCGGCGTGGTGCGCCAGGCTGCGGCGCAGCGACTCCTCGTCGTAGGTGAGGAAGTTGCGCCGCACGATCGGCGGGTGGATGGCGGCGGCCAGCGCGGCCGCCAGGGTGGGGTGCGCGGCGAGGGCGACCAGCCGGTCGTGGAACGCGCGGTTGAGCGGGACGAGCGCGTCGAGGTCCTGGTCCGGGCCGGGGGTGCCGACGGCGAGCATCCGGCGGGCGAGGTCGTCGAGCGCGTCGACGTCGGCCGGGCGGGCGTTCGGGACGGCGTGGGCGGTGAGCTGCGGCTCGAGGACCGAGCGCAGGTCGAACACGCCCTCGAGCTCCGCGACGGTCCAGGTGGCCACCCGCGCCCCGCGGTTGGGGACGAGCTCCACCAGCCCCTCCGACGCCAGCCGCGACAGCGCCTCGCGCACCGGCGTGCGGCTCACCCCGAGCCGGTCGGCCAGCTCCACCTCGCCGAGCCGCGCGCCGGGGGCCAGCTCGCCGCCCATGATCAGGTCGCGCAGGGTCGCCAGGGCGCGCTCGGCCGACGTCAGAGGGCGTGTCAACGGTCACACCTCCTCGGGGATTGCATGCAAGGTAGGGGTGGCCGCGGGCGCGCACAAGAGTCCCGGCGGACTTCCTCGGGTCGTTGCTCCGCACGTCGGAGCCGGTGCACACTCCACGGGACGCACGCACGCCGCGACGGTCGCTGTATGCAATCCGCGGGAACCGGGACGACATCCGAGGAGGCCACCGTGGCCGATCTGCTGAGCGCCCCGCGGCCCCCGCGGGCCCGGCTGCGCGAGCTGCTCGCTGGCCCCGGGCCGCTGATGGCGCCGGGCGCCTACGACGCCCTGACCGCGCGGCTGGTCGAGCAGGCCGGCTTCGACGCGGTCTACATGACCGGCTTCGGCACGACGGCGGGGCTGCTCGGCCGGCCCGACGTCGGGCTGCTGTCGGGCGCGGAGATGGTCGACAACGCGCGCCGCATCGCCGCCGCCGTCGACGTCCCGGTCATCGCCGACGCCGACACCGGCTACGGCAACGCGATCAACGTCGTCCGCACGGTGCAGCTCTACGAGCAGGCCGGCGTCGCGGGCATCCAGCTCGAGGACCAGGTGATGCCCAAGAAGTGCGGGCACATGAGCGGCAAGGCGCTGATCGGCACCGGGGAGATGGTGGGCAAGATCCGCGCCGCCGCGGCCGCCCGCCGCGACCCCGACCTGGTCCTCATCGCGCGCACCGACGCCGTCGCCGTCACCGGGGTCGACGACGCGCTCGCCCGCGCCCGCGCCTACGCGGAGGCCGGCGCCGACCTGCTGTTCGTCGAGGCGCCCACCACCGAGGCCGACGTCGAGCGCGTGGCCGGCGAGCTCGCCGGGGTGGCGCCGCTGGTCTTCAACTGGGCCGAGGGCGGGCGCACGCCGCCCCTGTCGCTGGAGCGCATGGCCGAGCTCGGCTTCGCGCTGGTCATCTACCCGATCGGCACGCTGCTGGCGGCCACCGCCGGCGTCCGGTCGCTGCTCGCGTCGCTCCGGCAGCAGGGCGTCCCGCCGCTGGACGGGCTGCCCACCTTCGGCGAGTTCACCGACCTGGTCGGACTGCCCGAGGTGCAGGACCTCGAGCAGCGCTTCGCGGGCTGAGTCCGTCCACATCGGCACCCGGGGGCGACCGGCGGGCAACGTCTCTCCCCGTCCGTCACACCCGTCCCAGACGCTCGCGGGGATGTCCGGACCGGTCCGTCCGGACCGGTAGACAGGACACCGTGAGCACCACGGACACCCGGCCGCATCCGCACGACGGTGCACCCCGGGCGGCCGTGGCGGTCGCGGCGACGAGCACCCCGGTGCTGTCCTACGCGCTCGCGGTCAACCGCGTCCCGGTCGTCTCCCGGCTCGCGGTCACCACGCGCGGCGCCGCGGTCGAGGGCGCGGTCGTGCGCCTGGGCGTGCGCGACGCCGAGGGCCCGATCGGCAGCGCCGTCGAGGTCCCGGTCGACCTCGACGCCGGTGTCACCACGGTGCTCAGCGACGTCGGCCTGGTCATGGACGCCGCCGCGATGCTGCACATCGAGGAGCAGCGGCCCGGCGTCATCGAGATCGACGTCGTCGCCGGCGGCACCGACGTCGGCGGCACCTCCGTCCCGGTGCACGTGCTCGCCGCCAGCCAGTGGCTGGCCTCCCCCGTGCCGCTGGCGCTGGAGATGCTCGCCGCGCACGTGCAGCCCAACCACCCCGCGGTGCCGGCGCTGCTCGACGAGGCCGCGGCGCTGCTGCACGAGCGCACCGACGACCCGTCGGTGCAGGGCTACGCGGCCGGGCCGGAGCGGGTCGACGAGATCGTCGCCGCGGTCGCCGCCGCGATGCGCGCCCGCGGCATCCGGCACAGCGAGGCCCCGGCCGACTGGGCGCACATCGCCCAGCGGGTGCGCACCCCCGGCGACGTGCTGGACGGCCGGGTGGGCACCTCGCTGGACACCACGGTCACCCTCGCCGCCGCGCTGGAGGCGGCCGGCGTCCGCACGCTGCTGTGGATCGCCGACGGGCACGCCTTCCTCGGCTACTGGCGCGAGGAGCGCAGCGCCGAGAGCACCGCCACCACCGACGTCGCCCCGGTCGCCGAGCTGGTGGCCCTCGGCCTGGTCCGGCTGGTGGAGACGACGCTGCTCACCAGCCGCGCCGCCGAGGACCCCGACGCCGACCGGCTGCACCGCGCCGCCGCCGACGCCTGGCTCACCGGCGCGGCCGACCGGCTGCTCGGCGTCACCGACGTCCACCGCGCCCGCCGCGACGGGATCCTGCCGCTGCCCGCCCGGCTGCGCGGCCCCGACGGCGCGCTGCAGGTGGTCGAGTACCGCGCCGACGAGCACGACCCCACCGTCCGCCCGGCCGGCCGGCACGCCGCCCCGGTGCCCGGCAGCCGTCCCGGCGTGCCGCCGCGGGTGCAGCAGTGGAAGAACAGCCTGCTCGACCTCAGCCTGCGCAACCGGCTGGTCAACTACACCGAGGGCGCCGGGCTGCCGCTGGTCGTCCCCGGCCTCTACCTCGCCACCCTCGCCGAGCTGCTCGCCGGCGACGGCGCGGTCACCCTCGTGCCCAGCGACCGGCTGCGCCCGGCCGACAACGTGCGGGGCCTGCGCTCGGCCCGCGAGCTGCCGGTCGGCGTGCTCGGCGAGGTGCTGCACGAGCGCCGCGAGGTCTACGCCGACGTCAGCGACGGCGCGTACCTGCCGCGGCTGCGCGGGCTCGCGCACCGGGCGCGGACGGTGCGCGAGGAGACCGGCGCCAACAACCTCTACGTGGCGATCGGCTCCCTGTCCTGGGAGCTCGACGGCCGGCCGCTGCGCTCGCCGCTGGTGCTGCTGCCGGTGGTGCTCTCCCCCGCCGGCCGCACCGGCGCCTACCGGCTCACCGCCGACGACGCCGCCGGCGCCAGCCCGAACTGGTGCCTGCTGGAGAAGCTGCGCCGCGAGCACGGCCTGGAGATCCCCGGCCTCGCCGAGGCCGACGGCGAGCTCGACCTCGACAGCGCCCTGGCCACCGTGCGCCAGGCGCTGCTCGACGCCGGGCTCCCCTTCCGCGTGGAGGCGACCGCCGACCTCGCCGTCCTGCAGTTCGCCCGCTACCGGCTGTGGCGCGACCTCGACGAGTCGTGGGCCGAGCTCGCGCAGAGCCCGCTGGTCGGCCACCTGGTGCACGCCCCCGCGGAACCCTTCGCCGACCCGGTGCCGGCCGCCGCCGCCGACGTCGACCTCGACGAGCTCGCCGCCCGCTGCCCGGTGCCGGCCGACGCCTCGCAGCTGCGGGCGGTCGCCGAGGGCGTCGCCGGGCGCACGTTCGTGCTCGAGGGCCCGCCCGGCACCGGCAAGTCGCAGACCATCACCAACCTGCTCGCCCGCGCCGTCGCCGACGGCCGGAGGGTGCTGTTCGTCGCCGAGAAGCGGGCCGCGCTCGACGTCGTCGCCCGCCGCCTGGACGCCGTCGGCCTCGGCCCGCTGGTGCTCGACCTGCACGACGAGCGGGCCCGCGCCACCGCCGTGCGCGCCCGGCTCCGCGACGCGCTCGAGGCCGTCGTCATCGCCGACGAGCAGGCCCTGGCCGCCGACGGCGAGGACCTGCGCGCCGCCCGCCGCACCCTCGCCCGCTACGCCGACCGGCTGCACGCGGTCAACGCCGCCGGCATGTCCTACTACTCGGCGCGCACCGCCCGGCTCGCCGTCGGCGGGGACTCACCGGAGCTGCCGGTGCCGCAGTCGTTCGCCGCGGCCGCGCCGGAGGACACGCTCACCGCGGTGCGCCGGGCGCTGGCGCTGCTGCCCGACGTCGCCGACCTGGTGCGGCCCTCGCCGCGGCACCCGTGGGCGTTCGTGGACACCGCGCGGGTGGACCTCGCCGCCGCGCACCGCGCCGCGATCGCCGTCGACGACGCGATGCGCGCCCTCCCCGCCGAGGAGCACCTGGCCCGGGCGCTGCGCGAGGTGCGCACCCCCGGCGACCTCGACGACCTCGCCCACCTGCTGTCCGGCCCCGCCGTCGGCCTCGACGTGCTCGACGAGGTGCCCACCGAGCGGTGGGCCGCCGCGACGACGGCGGTGCTCGCCGAGGTGGCCGCCTTCGCCGGCACCGTGCACCCCGGCCTGGAGCTGGCTACCCCGGAGGCGCTCGCGCTGCCGCTGGGCGAGCTGTTCGTCGCCGCGCAGACCGCGCAGGCCGGCCGGATGTGGGCCCGCCAGGAGGGGCTGCGGGCGGTGCGCGCCCAGCTCGCGCCGGTGCTGCGCCCGGGTGTCGCCGTGCGGCTGCGCGACGTGCCCGAGCTGACCGCGGCGCTGTGGCGGCTGCAGAGCGCCGCCGCCGGCATCGCCGCCCGCGCCGCCGTCATCCCCGGCCTGTCCGTGCCGGCCGGCTGGAACCCGCTGCTGGAGCCCGACCTGCTCGAGGGCCAGGTGGCCTGGCTGCGCCGCGCGGGCGCCGTCGCCGACAGCGCGCGGGAGTTCGCCGTCGCGCTGCGCCGCTACGTCGTCTCCGGCCCCGGCCCGTCGGTCGCGGCGGCCGCGGCCGTCGCCCGGCTGCGCGACGGGCTGGAGGAGCTGCTGCGCGTCTGCCGCAGCACCCCGCGCCGGCTGGCCGACTGGTGCGGCGACGACGGCGTGCTGCTGCGCTGGGCGATGACCCGCCCCGAGCGCGGCGTCGAGCACTCCGGGCTGATGTCGCTGCGCCGGTGGGCGGAGTTCCTCGACACCCTCGAGCCGCTGCGCGCCGCCGGCCTGCTCGACGCCCGCGCCGCGCTGGTCAGCGGCCGGCTGCCCGCCGAGGACGCGCCGCGCGCCTTCGAGCACGGCCTGGCCGCCGCCTCCACCGCCGAGCGCCGCGCCGCCACCGGCCTGGACTCCTTCGACGAGGCCGCGCACGGCCGGGCGATCGACCGGTTCACCGCGGCCTCCCGCGCGGTGCGCCGGCACCTCACCGCCGCGCTGCCGGCCGCCGTGCTGGCCGGCCGCCGGCTGGACGTGCCCGGCCCCGACGGTGCCGACCGGCTCGGCGAGCTGCAGCGCGAGCTCACCCGCCGCCGCGGCCTGGGCGTGCGCGCGCTGCTGGAGCGCCACGGCGACCTGGTCACCGCGCTGCTGCCGTGCGTGCTGGTCAGCCCCGACTCGGTGGCCCGCTTCTTCCCCGCCCGCGCCGGCCAGTTCGACCTGGTCGTGTTCGACGAGGCCTCGCAGATCCGGGTGGCCGACGCCGTCGGCGCGCTCGGCCGCGCCCGGTCCGCGGTGGTCGTGGGCGACAGCCGGCAGATGCCGCCGACCTCGTTCGGCGAGCCCGCGGCCGGTGGCGGCGACGACCTGCCCGACCTGCTCGGCGTCGCCGTGGAGGACGAGGAGTCGATCCTGTCGGAGTGCGTGCAGGCCGGCGTGCCGCGGCACTGGTTGTCCTGGCACTACCGCAGCCGCGACGAGTCGCTGATCGCCTTCAGCAACGCGCACTACTACGACAACCGGCTGTCGTCGTTCCCCGCCCCGGCGCACGGGCCGGCGAGCACCGACGTCGACGGCCACGGCATCTCGCTGGTCCGGGTGCAGGGCACGTTCCACCGCTCCGGCGCCGGGCGGCTGCTGCGCACCAACCCGATGGAGGCCAAGGCCGTCGTCGCGGAGGTCCGCCGCCGCTTCGACGCCTCCCCCGGCTCGACGCCGTCGATCGGCGTGGTCACCTTCAACGCCCAGCAGCGCTCCTACATCGAGTCGCTGCTGCGCGACGCCGGCGACGAGCGGCTCACCGAGGCGCTGGACCGCACCGACGGCGAGGGCCTGTTCGTCAAGAACCTGGAGAACGTGCAGGGCGACGAGCGCGACGTCGTGCTGTTCTCCACCGGGTTCAGCCCCGACGACCGGGGCGTGCTGCCGCTGAACTTCGGCCCGCTCAACCGCGTGGGCGGCGAGCGCCGGCTCAACGTGGCGGTCACCCGCGCGCGCCGGCAGGTGGTCGTCTTCTCCTCCTTCGACCCGTCGGCGCTGCGGGCGGAGCAGACGTCGTCGCTGGGCATCAAGCACCTGCGCGCCTACCTCGACCTCGCGGCGCTGGGCACCGAGGCGCTGCCGCGTGAGGCGCGCCGGCCCGGGACGCCCGACCGGCACCGCGAGGAGATCGCCGACGCGCTGCGGGCGCGCGGGCTGGTCGTGCGCACCGACGTCGGGCTGTCGGACTTCCGCGTCGACCTGTCGCTGGCCCGCGCCGCGGCGCCGGACTCCCCCGTCGTGGCCGTGCTGCTCGACGGGCCGGCGTGGGCGCGGCGGCGCACGGTCGGCGACCGCGACGGCCTGCCCGTCGACGTGCTGTCCGGTCTGCTCGGCTGGCCCGCCGTCGAGCGGGTCTGGCTGCCGTCGTGGCTGCGCGACCGCGACGCGGTGCTCGACCGCCTCGTCGCCGCGGTGGGCGCCGCGCCGGTGCCCGCGCCCGTGCCGGCCTCGCCTGCTCCCGCGCCGGTGCTGACCGTGGTCGAGGCCCTGCCCTCCGCGGAGCCGGAGCCTGCCGCGGCCGAGCCCGTCGCGGCCGAGCCCGTCGCGGCCGGGCCGGAGCGCGTTCCCGAGCCGGAGCCGGGCCCGCGCGGGCTGCCGTCGCTGCGCTCGGGAGTGTCGGCCGCCGTCGCCGCCCTGCCGCTCCCCCGCCCCGACGCCGACCCGGTGGCCGGCGAGCCCGAGGCCGCCGCCCCGCCGGTGGCGCTGAGCGTCGTCCCGCCCGTCGCCGAGGAGCGGCCCGAGGAGCCGGAGGAGGCCGGGCCGGCGGAGCAGCGCTTCCGCGCCTGGGCCCCGAAGCCCGCCGGCGACCGCAAGGTCCTCGACGCCCTCGCCGACCCGCGCAACGCCCGCCTGGTCACCCGGGTGCTCGCCGCCGGGCTCAGGGCCGAGGGCCCGGTGCACCGCGACCGGCTCGTGCGCATCGCCGCCGGCGCGTTCGGCCTGTCCCGCCTGACCGACGCCCGCCGCGACGCGCTGCTCGCCCTGCTGCCCCCGCACACGACGGACGGCGAGGTCGTCTGGCCGGCGTCGCTGGACCCCGCGGGCTGGACCGTCTACCGCCGGCAGGCCACCAGCACCACCCGCCCGCTGGAGCAGGTGCCGCCGCAGGAGGTCCGGAACGCGATGGTGGCGCTGTGCCGCGCCGCCGGCGGGCTGTCCCGCGAGGACCTGTTCCTGCGCACCGCGGAGGTCTTCGGCTACCGCCGCCGCACGCCGTCGCTGACCCCGCTGCTGGCCGCGGTGCTCGACCGCGCCGCCGCCGAGGGCCGGCTCGCCGTCACGGACGACGGCCGGGTCACCGCCTGGTGAAGGACCCTCCTGCCCCCCGCCACTCGCACGCTCGTGACGGGCCCCTGCAGGAGGGCTGCCGGGCACTCGTGCTCTGCCCACTCCGGCGGGGCAGAGCACGAAAGCAGCCGGGGGACCTACGTCCCCGGCCGGGTCGTGCTCTGCCCACACCCGCGGGGCAGAGCACGACTCCGCTCGCGAGCACACCCGCCCCGCCGAGGAGGATGGACCCCCGTGACCACCGCCGTCGTCCCCGAGCTCGACCGCTTTCCCGCCGACGTGCGCGACGCCGTCGGCCGGCTCGCCGGGGTCGCCGAGCGCACGCCGCTGCAGCGCAACGAGCGCCTGTCCGCGCTCACCGGCGCCGACGTCCGGCTCAAGCGCGAGGACCTGCAGGTCGGCCGCTCCTACAAGGTGCGCGGCGCCTACAACACGATCAGCCGCCTGGACGACGCCGCCCGCGCCGCCGGGGTGGTGTGCGCCAGCGCCGGCAACCACGGCCAGGGCGTCGCGCACGCCTGCCGGGCGCTCGGCGTCCGGGGCGCGGTGTTCGTCCCCGGCACCACCCCGCGGCAGAAGCGCGCCCGCATCCGCGCGCTCGGCGGCGACATGGTGGAGCTGGTCGTCGCCGGCGACACCTACGACGACGCCGCCGCGGCCGCGAAGGCCCACGCCGCGGCCACCGGCGCCGCGCTCGTCCCGGCCTTCGACGCCTGGCCGGTGGTGGTGGGCCAGGCGACGGTCGCCGTCGAGGTGCTCGAGCAGCTCGGCCGCGCGCCCGACGTCGTCGTCCTGCCGCTCGGTGGCGGCGGGCTGCTCGCCGGCTGCGGCACCTGGCTGCGGCAGGCGAGCCCCGGCACCCGGCTGGTCGGGGTCGAGCCCGCCGGTGCGGCCGGGATGGCCGCGGCGCTGGCGGCCGGGTATCCGGTGGAGCTGCCGGCCATCGACACGTTCGTCGACGGCGCCGCGGTCCGCCGGGCCGGCGACGTCACCTTCCCGCTGGTCCGCGACTCCGGCGCCGAGCTGGTGGCCGTGCCCGAGGGCCAGGTCTGCACCGAGATGCTCGAGCTGTACCAGGTCGAGGGGATCATCGCCGAGCCCGCGGGCGCCCTGGCCACCGCCGCGCTGACCGGCGGCGCGGTGCGGGTCGAGCCCGGGCAGACCGTCGTCTGCCTGCTCTCCGGCGGCAACAACGACGTCAGCCGGTACGCCGAGGTGGTCGAGCGGTCCCTCGTCCACCAGGGCCTCAAGCACTACTTCCTCGTCGAGTTCCCGCAGGAGCCCGGCGCGCTGCGGCGCTTCCTCGACGACGTCCTCGGCCCCGACGACGACATCGTGCTGTTCGAGTACGTCAAGCGGGACAACCGCGAGACCGGCGCCGCGCTCACCGGCATCGAGCTCGGCAGCGCCGACAGCCTGCCCGGCCTGCTCGCGCGCACCGCGGCGAGCCCGCTGCGGATCCAGCACCTGGACCCGGACTCGCCCGCCTACCGCTACCTCGTCCGCGGCGGCGCCTGAGCCTCAGACGAGGGCCAGCCCCACGACGGTGACGTCGTCGGCGCCGGGCGGGTCGAGGGTGGCGACCACCGCGTCGACCACCTGCTGCGGGTCGCCGGCGACGGCGGCCACCGCCTCGCGCACCGCCTCCATGCCTTCGGGCAGCGGCCGGCCGCGCCGCTCGACCAGGCCGTCGCTGTAGAGCAGCAGCCGGTCGCCGGCGTCGAGGCGCAGCGCCGTCTGCCCGTAGTCGGCGTCGTCGAGCAGGCCGAGCGCCGGGCCGCGGCCGTCGGTGACCAGCCGCGCGGCGCCGTGCCCGGCGTGCACGGCCGGCAGGTGCCCGGCGTTGGCCAGCGTGAGCGCGCCGGTGCCCGGGTCGAGCTGGGCGACGACGGCGGTGGCCATCTCCCCCGGCAGCAGGGTGCCGACCAGCCGGTTGAGCTCGGTCAGCGCGGCGGCCGGGCCCTCGTCCCGCAGCAGCGAGGCGCGCAGCGCGTGCCGCAGCTGGGCGGTCACCGAGGCGGCCGACAGCCCGTGCCCGGCGACGTCGCCGAGGACGACGGCGAGCCGCCCGCTGGGCAGCAGCACCAGGTCGTACCAGTCGCCGCCGACGACGTCGGCCTCGCTGGGCCGGTACCGCGCGCCGAGCGCGACGCCGGGCACCTTCGGCAGCTCCTCGAGCAGCAGGGTGCGCTGCAGCGCGGCCGACAGCCGGTCGTCCTCCCCGGCGCGGGCGAGCACCGCCTCGCCGAGGTGGGTGGCCAGCGCGCGGGCGGCGGCCACCTCGGGCGCCAGCCACGGGCGGGAGGTGCCGCGCACGGTCTCGGTCCAGCGGGCGAACGAGCGGCGCGGGGACAGCCGCGGCCCGCCGGCGCCCTCGGCGAGCTTGGAGGTGTAGGGGTCGCCGCCCCAGGTCACCTCGCGCGGCGTCTCCGGACGGAACCAGGCGAGGTAGTCGCCGCGCGCGCCGCCGACCTCGACGGCGAGCACGCCGCTGGCGTCCGCGGCGAGGTCGGCCGCGGCGGGCACGTCGCGGCCGAGCGCGTCGGTGACCCCGCCGGCGCGCAGCACCGCGGGGACCAGCTCGGCCACCCGCTCGGCCGGCGGCGTGGTGCCGAGCAGGTGCAGCCGGCCGTCCAGGCGCACCGCGGCGCCGGCGGCGGGCAGCAGGTCGAGCACGGTCACCTCGCCGTCGACCAGGGCGGCGACCGGCGTGCGCGGGCTGCGGCCGATCGCGCCGACGAGGTCGGCCTCGCGCCGGGTGACCGCGACCGCGGCGTCGCGCTCGCCGGCCGCCACGGTGGTGTGCAGCAGCAGCGAGGCGGTGCGGCCGAGGAACTCCGCGGCGGTGCGGTCGGCGTAGGAGGGCCGGTGGGCGCCGCTGTAGGAGTGGCAGGCGATGAGCCCCCAGAGCTTCCCGCGGTCGATGAGCGACACCGACATCGACGCGGTGACGCCCATGTTGGCCAGGTACTCCAGGTGCACCGGGGAGACGCTGCGCAGCATCGCGCCGGAGAGGTCCAGCGGCCGGCCGGTGCCCGGCACCAGCGGCGGCTCGAGCGGCACCGGGGTGTAGGTCGCGTCGGGGATCAGGCGCATCCAGTTGGTCGCGTAGAGGGCGCGGGCCTGGGCGGGGATGTCGCTGGCCGGGTAGTGCAGGCCGAGGAACGGCTCGAGGTCGGGGCGCCGGTCCTCGGCGATCACCTCGCCGTTCCACTCGGCGTCGAAGCGGTAGACCATCACCCGGTCGAAGCCGGTGAGCGCGCGCACCTCGCGGGCGAGGACGCCGGTGAGGCCCTCCAGTGACGTCGGCGCCGACAGCCGCTGCAGCACCGTGGGCAGCCGGCGGTGCCAGGCGGCCCCGGCCTGCTCGGCGCCGGCGACCGGCTCCCACTCGGTGACCAGCAGGTCGCCGCTGCGGGACAGGACCAGGTCCAGCTCGGCACCGCCGGGCGTCACCCGCAGCGGGTCGGCCTCCGAGAGGTCCGTGGCCAGCGCCGCCCGCAGCCGGTCGAGCTCGGCGGGAGCCAGCAGGTCGGCGAGGGTGCGCCCGGCGGGGTCGGTGCCGAGCAGCTGCGCGGCGTTGGCCGAGGCGACGACGACCTCGAGGCCCGGCTCGGTGACCGCGAGCAGCGCGCCGTGCGGCTGGACCGCCCCGGGGATCGCGATCGGCTCCTCGGCGCAGCGGGCCAGCGCCTCGTCGTCGACCCGCCGCCGGACGGGGTCGGGAGCCGGGGACGGCGGGGGGTCGGCCGGGGTCCCGGTCACGGTGCTGGTCGGGGTGCTGGTCATCGCGACCGACCCTACGACCCGACCTCCCCGTCGCTGAGTCCCGCGACCTCGACCACCGGCACCAGGCGGGAGAGCTCGAGCAGGTCGATGACCAGGCGGACCGGCGTGTTCTCCCGCGGGCACACCACCTGCAGCGCGACACCGGCCGCGGCGGTCCGCTTCGCGGCGCGGGCCAGCTCGCGGGCGCCGGCGGAGTCCATGAACTCGGTGTCGGTCAGGTCGATGACCAGCGAGCGCGGACGCGCGGACAGTTCGGCCTCGACGCACTCGGCGAGCCGGGGCACCGTCGCGATGTCGAGTTCACCGCGTACCCTCAGCCCGGGCCGGCCGTTGACCGAAGCTCGGTCGACGGCGAACTGCACGATCGGGCTCCTTCGGGACGGGATACGGACCCGAGGAGCGTAACGCGGCGTCGCAGAGGGGGGCCCGGGATGGACATCTCGTTCACCGTGCGGCTGCCCGTCGACGTCGGCAGCGTCCCGTTCGTGCGCGGCCTGTGCCGCCAGGCGCTGGAGCACCTGCGGGTGGACCGGCCGGTGATCGAGGAGACGACGCTGGCGCTCACCGAGGCGTGCGCGAACGTCGTGCAGCACGCCGGTGACCACGCCGAGTACGAGGTGTCGGTCGCCATCGACGACAGCCTGTGCCGGATCACCGTGGTCGACGACGGCTCCGGCTTCGACCAGGAGCAGGCCGCCGGCCGCTCCTCGCTGACCGAGGCCAGCCTCGACGGCGACGGCGGCGCGGGCCTGCGGCTGATGCAGGCGCTGGTCGACTCCCTCGACTTCCGCCGCGACCCCGACGGCCGGCACCGGGTGAGCCTGGAGAAGCGGCTCGCCCGCCCGCCGCTGCGGCTGCTCGACCGGCACTGAACGACCGGCGCTGCTGCCGCACGGCGCCGAACCGGCCCGGACCGTCCTCGAGGGCTCCCCGGGGGACCAGGACCCCGGGCATAACGTCGCGGGCATGTCCCTCCCGTCCCGCATGCCCGCCGTCGCCTACTCCTCCCCCGGCTCCCCCGACGTGCTCACCGACGTCGAGCTCGACGTCCCCGCACCCGGCCCGCACGACCTGCTCGTGGAGGTGCGGGCGGTCTCGGTGAACCCGGTCGACGTCAAGCTGCGCGGCGGCGCCGACCCGGGCGGGCAGCCGCGGGTGCTCGGCTTCGACGCGGCCGGCACGGTGGTCGCGGTGGGCGAGGCGGTGACCGCCTTCGCCGTCGGGGACGCCGTCTACCACGCGGGCTCCATCGCCCGGCCCGGCACCAACAGCCGCTACCACCTGGTCGACGAGCGGATCGCCGGGCACGCGCCGGCGTCGCTGGACTGGGCGGAGGCGGCCGCGCTGCCGCTGACGACGATCACCGCCTGGGAGACGCTGTTCGAGCGCTGGGCGCTGACCCGGGAGAGCACCGGCACGCTGCTGGTGATGGGCGCGGCCGGCGGCGTCGGGTCGATGCTCGTGCAGCTCGCCCGGCAGCTCACCGGGCTCACCGTGGTCGCCGCGGTGTCGCGGCCGGAGGCGGAGGAGTGGGTGCGCGGGCTCGGCGCGCACGAGGTGGTCGACCGCCGCGACCTGGTGGCCGAGGTGGCACGGGTCGCGCCGGGCGGGGTGCGGTACGTGTTCAGCCCGTACTCGGCCGGGATGGTCGAGACCTTCGCGCGGCTGATGACGGTCGGCGGCTCGGTCGTGGCCATCGACGAGCCCGAGGGCCTCGACACCCTGCCGCTCAAGGAGCGCAGCCAGGGCTGGCACTGGGAGTTCATGTTCAGCCGGCCGCTGCACGACCCGGAGAGCACGGCCCAGCGCGAGCTGCTCGACGAGGTGGCCCGGCTGGTCGACGCCGGGGTGCTGCGCACGACGCTGACCGCGCGGCTGTCGCCGGTCGACGCGGCGACCCTGGCCGAGGCGCACCGGCGGGTCGAGTCGTCGTCGACGATCGGGAAGGTCGTCGTCACCGCCTCCTGACGTCCTCCCCGGGGAGGTCGTGGTCTGCCCCGTCCCCGTGGGCAGAGCACGACCCGGCTCCGGGTCACCTGTCCAGCGGGTTGGCGCGGGCACGGTCGGCGAAGCCGGCCGCGGTGAACCGCCCGGCGAGGGAGTCGGGCTTGCGGCGGGCCTGGTCGGTGAAGCAGGCGACGAACTCGTCGATCAGGCCGAGCCGCGGGTACCCGGCGAGGACGGCGGCGCGCAGGTCGGCAGGCCACGACTCGGGGTCGCGCCCGGAGATGTCGAGGCCGGTGGCGAGCTCCAGCAGGTGCCCCTCGGGGTCGGCCGCGACGTCGACCTCCGGCGCCATGTGCGCGACGACGACCTCCGCCACCCGGCGGCGGCGCTGCACCGGCCAGCCCGCGCCCGCGGCGAACACCCACCCGACGGCGCCGCCGGCGTCCTCGAACGGCAGCGTGGCGCTGTCGAAGACCGGGGACAGGCCGAGGTCGTGGACCATCGCCGCGACGAACAGCAGCTCGTCGTCGAACGCGATGCCGCGCCGGCGGGCGTGGTCGGCGGCCCACAGGTAGCTGCGCAGGCAGTGGTTCACCAGCGCCGGCGAGGAGAACTCGGCGACCACCTCCCGCGCGAGGCGGCAGGCGGGGGTGTCGGGCAGCGCGGGCAGGGAGGAGGTCACGGCCGGCGAGTCTGCCGCCGGGCCGCGCCCTCCTCCCGCTGCCGCGCGCGGTGGCAGGACCGCTGCGGGAATCGGCAGGGACGGCGGCGTCAGGAGGCCGTGAGCGCCCGGACCCGCTCGATGAGCCCGCCGGCGCAGGCGTCGATGAACCCGTCGGGATCGGGGCCGACGTTCTGCAGGACGAGGTGGTCGAAGCCGGCGTCGACGTAGGGCTGCGCCTGCTGCACGTGCAGGTCGAGGTCGGGGCCGACGGAGAACTGCCCGCGGATGTCGTCCTCCTTCACCGTCTGACTGGCGGCGTCGAAGTTGACCGGGTTGGGCAGCTCGCTCATGACCTTCCAACCCGTGAGCGCCCAGCGGCTCTTCTCCAGGGCCTCCTGGACCGCGGCGTCCTCGGTCTCGGCCCAGGCCATCGGCACCTCGGCGTAGTGCGGGCCCGAGCCGCCGGCCTCGCGGAAGGCGCCGACGAGGTCCTCGCGCGGCTCGGTGGCGAACAGCCCGTCGCCGAACTCGGCGGCCAGCCGGGAGGCGTGCGGCCCGCCGCTGGCCACGGCGATGACCGGCAGCTGCTCGGGGAGGTCGAAGACGCGGGCGTCCTCGAGCTGCAGGTACTTGCCCTCGAAGGTCCGGTACCCGCCCTGCCACAGCAGCTTGATGATCTGCAGCGCCTCTCGGAGCATCTCGTGCCGCACGTGCACGGCCGGCCAGCCGGTGCCGACGACGTGCTCGTTGAGCCGCTCGCCCGCGCCGATGCCGAGGGTGAACCGGCCGCCGGAGAGGATCTGCACCGTCGCCGCGGCCTGCGCGATGACGGCGGGGTGGTACCGGATGATCGGGCAGGTCACGCCGGTGACCAGGCCGATCCGCTCGGTCTTGGCGGCCATCGCGCCGAGCATCGACCAGGTGAACCCGCTGTGCCCCTGGGTGTCGAGCCACGGGTGGAAGTGGTCGCTCATCTCGACGAAGTCGAAGCCCGCCTCCTCGGCGCGGACCGTCTGGCGGACGATCTCCTCGGGCGGGAAGGCCTCGGTGGCGAGCTTCAGTCCGACCTGCATGACGTGCGTCCTCACTGCTGGGTGTCCGGCGGTCGCAGCGGGGCTGCCCGTGGCGTGCGGAACGGAAACGGCACGCCGGGGTCCGCGGCACCGGCCCAGGGGCCGGCACCGCGGCCCGTGCAGGGTCAGCCGGCGGCGACGTCGACCCGGAGGCCGAGCTGCTCGGCGAACGTCTTCTGGTCGAAGTAGCCGACGACGCCGGTGATGCCGTCCTCGCCGACCGTGATGAGGTCGATGCCGGGGAGGTCGCACCGGCGCCCGGTCGGCTCCGGCAGCCCCGGCATCGGCCCGGTCCAGGTGCCCTGCATGCGCCACGGGGCGCACACGCGCCGGCCATCGCTCACGACGTCGTCGGCGACGAACGCGAGGTCCGGGATGGCCGCGGTGAGGGCGGCCACGTACTCCCCGATCGCGGCCTTCGGCAGGGGTCCGGGCAGGGTCGGGTCGACGTAGGTCCCGCCGTCGGCGAAGCAGGCGGCGACCGCGGCGCCGTCGTGCTCGTTCCAGCCCCGCAGGTAGCGCTCGGCCAGCTCGGCGGCGGTCGTCGTCGTGGTCATCGTGGTCTCCCCTCGATCGGTGGGCGGACACCGCGGCGCGGGGGACCGCGCCCCGGTGGGCACGGGCGGACTGGGGCGCCGAGGCTAGCGCCGGGCGGCGTGGCTCCCAACCGGTTTCGGTCCGGGGTAATGCAGTCGCGCCGCGCGAGCCGAGCGCGTTCACTGCACCGGCCTCCCGACGGACCGCGGGGACCGGGCCCCGCGCAGCAGAGAGAAAGGACCATGGAGAAGATCAGCGACCGCCTGCTCAACTGGGCGTCGATCCTCGAGCCGACCACCCGGATGCAGGCCGAGCGGACGGCCTCGATGCCGTTCATCCACCCGCACGTCGCGCTGATGCCCGACGCGCACCTGGGGCTGGGCGCGACCGTCGGCTCGGTCATCCCGACCGACAGCGCGATCATCCCGGCGGCCGTGGGCGTGGACATCGGCTGCGGGATGATGGCCGTCCGCACCCAGTTCACCGGCGACGACGTGCGCGGGCGGAACCTCGCCACGCTGCACGAGCAGATCTCGCGCTCGATCCCGCTCTCGGCCGGCCGCTACAACAAGAAGGTGCGCGACTCGGCCGCCGCACGGGTCGAGGAGCTGCGCGCCATGCCGGGAGCCGGCCAGGCCGACGGCGTCGCGCCGAACTGGCCGCAGCAGCTGGGCTCGCTCGGGTCGGGCAACCACTTCATCGAGGTGTCCCTCGACGAGGCCGACCGGGTGTGGCTGTTCCTGCACTCGGGCTCGCGCGGGGTCGGCAACAAGCTGGCGTCCAAGCACATCCGGATCGCGCAGGACCGCACGCGGGCCAAGGGCATCGAGGTGCCCGACCGCGACCTGGCGTACCTGGAGGAGGGCGAGCCGGAGTTCGACGCCTACATCGAGGCGCTGCACTGGGCGCAGCGGTTCGCCGCGCTCAACCGCGAGGAGATGATGGACCGCGTCGCCGAGCAGCTCTCCCGGTTCCTCACCGAGGAGGTGCACCGCGCGCAGGTCGTGCAGTGCCACCACAACTACACCGACCGCGAGCGGCACTCCGGCACCGACGTGTGGCTGTCCCGCAAGGGGGCCATCTCGGCGCGCGAGGGCCAGTGGGGGCTGATCCCGGGCTCGATGGGCGCGGCGTCCTACGTCGTCGTCGGCAAGGGCAACGCGGACGCGCTCATGTCGGCGCCGCACGGCGCCGGCCGGGCGTTCTCCCGCGGGGCGGCGCGGCGGCAGTTCACCCGCGCGGACCTCGACCGCCGGATGACGGGCATCGCCTGGGGCCGGTCGGACGCCTTCCTCGACGAGCACCCGGATGCCTACAAGTCCATCGACGTCGTCATGGCCGACGCCGCGGACCTGGTGGAGATCCGGCACACGCTGCGCCAGGTCGTGAACGTCAAGGGCGACTGAGGTCCCCTTCAAACCGCTGCGGCCGTGACGCCGGTCAGGGCGTCCTAGGGTCCGGCTCATGGCAGAGCGCGAGGTACGGACGGTGCTGACCGGCGGCGGGTTCTTCGAGGGGCCGCGCTGGCACGAGGGCACGTGGTGGGTGTCGGACTTCTACCGGCACACGGTGAGCACGGTGACCACCGACGGGCGGGAGACCGTGCGGTTCGAGGTCCCGGGGCAGCCGTCGGGGCAGGGCTGGCTGCCCGACGGGTCGCTCGTGGTCGTGTCGATGAAGACGCACGAGGTGCTGCGCTGGGACGGGTCGGCGCTGTCGACCTACGCCGACCTCACCGAGCACTGCGGCGGGCACCTCAACGACCTCGTCGTCGGCCCGGGCGGGCACGTCTTCGTCGGCGACTTCGGCTTCGACCTGATGGGCGGCGGGGACGCGGCGACGGCGTCGCTCAAGCGGATCGACCCCGACGGCACGGTGTCGGTGGCGGCCGAGGGGCTGCAGTTCCCGAACGGGTCGGTGATCACGCCGGACGGCGGCACGCTCGTCGTCGGCGAGACGCTCGGCAACCGGTACACCGCGTTCGACCTGGGTGCCGACGGCTCGCTGACGAACCGGCGGGTGTGGGCGTCGCTCGGGCCGGAGGTCACCGGGCGCACCGTGGACGAGGTGCTCGGGCAGCTCGCCGTCGCCCCGGACGGCTGCTCCCTCGACGCCGACGGCTGCATCTGGGCGGCCGACGCCGTCGGCGGGCGGGTCGTGCGGGTGGCCGAGGGCGGCGAGATCGTCGACGCCGTCGCCGCGCCCGAGGGGCTGGGCGTCTACGCCTGCATGCTCGGCGGCGAGGACGGCCGGACGCTGCTCATGTGCGCGGCGCCGGACTTCTACGAGCACAACCGCGCGCCGGTGCGCGAGGCGGTGCTGCTCGCGACCGAGGTCGACGTCCCGCACGCCGGCCGGCCCTGAGACGCACCGGGCGGGGACGGCCGCGTGCCGTCCCCGTCCGGTGGTCAGCCGCCGACTAGGGGCAGAGCTCCTCGAGCTTGACGACGCCGAGGTCGATGGCGCCCTCGACGTTCCCGGTGACCCGCTGACCGGGCGCGATGTTCTGGGTGCAGACCCTCCAGTTCGCGTCCATGACCTGGTTGCGGGAGCCGAGCAGGTCGTGGGACAGGCTCAGGAAGACGCCGTTGGTCTGGATCAGGTCCTGGGCGTCCTGCAGCGTCATGCCCACGACGGCGGGCATGGCGAAGTCGACGACGGGCGCGGGCGGCGGCGTCACCTGCGGCGTGGGGGCAGGCGCCACCGCGGGCTCGGGAGCCGGCGTCGGTGCCGGCGTCGTCGGGGCCGCCGCGGAGGACGTCGCCGGGGCCGACGGGGTGGAGGTGGGCGCGGGCAGGCCCGTCTCGCCGTCGTCCCCGCAGCCGGCGAGGAGCAGCCCCGCGGCGAGCAGGACGGGGAGGGCGCCGAGACGGCGGCGGGCGGAGGACTGGTTCAACGGACACCCCGTGGTGGTCGTGCGGACGCGCGCCGGCAGCGCCTCCCGGGGAGGTCGGCGCCGGTGCCGCGATGGGTACGCCGGCGAGGGTCACACGGGGACGGGGCGCCGTCCGGGACGTCGGGACTGAGCCGTCTCGGAACCGCAACGTGCCGTCTCAGCGGCCCCGGACGCACCGCGGCCCCCGTCCCGAGGTGGGACGGGGGCCGCGAGCGGGTCAGCGGTCAGTAGGCGCGGCCGGAGCCGCCCTTCTTCTGCTGCTTGGCCTGGAAGTCGCGGACGAACTGCTTGATCTTCGCCTGGTTCTGCGGCTTCTTCAGCTCCTGCACGACCTTCGCGGCGACGCCGGAGGCGATGAGGTTCCTCATCATGCCCATGGGGTGCTCCTCTCTCTCGATCCCCTCCCCGTTGCCCCGTCAACGCGCGCGGCAACCACGGCGTCCCCGGCGGGCCTGCCCCGGCTGAGGGTGGGGAGCCGCTGACGCGCTGTTCGGACGCACCGCGCCCTCCTTTCTTCCGGGGCGCGGCGTGTCACCGCGCGTCCGGCCCCGGCGTGCCGGGGCGTCCCGGCGGCGTCGGCCGTGGTGGCGGTGGCGTGTCGGATCCCGAGCCGGAGTCAAGTCGGCGGCGAGGGGTCGGGCGTGGCGTCCTCCGCGGGCGGTTGTGACGGTCCGGGGCCCTCCCTACCGTTCCGCCTGGTTCCGGCCGGGCCCTCGTCACGAACCCGAGTGACACCCGTCGGACCACGCCGAACCGGACGCCGGCAGCCAGCCGCCCTCCGGACCGGGGACCCATCGAGTCCCAGGGGTGAAGCGCGACCTCTCGCGCCGGGCGACTCCCCCGCCCGAACCCGTCAGCTAACCCGGTAGGCGACCGTGGAGAACAGGAGAACCGTCGTCCATGACGACTGCACGCACGCCCCTCGCCCGTCGCTCGTTCCGCGGCATCGCCGTCGCGGCCATCGCCGGAGCCGGCATCGCGCTCTCGCCCCTCCCGGCCTCGGCTGCCGCAGGCGGCGGCGGTGGTGGCGGGGTCGTGGCGGCGGCCCCGGTGGCCGCTGCCAACGGCGTCGCCCAGGCGGCCGTCGACACCGCGCTCGCCCAGCGCGGCGACATGTACCAGTACGGCGCGACCGGCCCCGACCGGTTCGACTGCTCCGGGCTGACCAGCTTCGCCTACCGCGCGGCCGGCGTGGAGATCCCCCGCACCTCGCGGGCCCAGTCGACGTTCGGCACCCCGGTGGCGAAGTCCGACCTCAAGCCCGGTGACCTGGTGTTCTTCTACAGCCCGGTCTCGCACGTGGGCATGTACATCGGCAACGGCCAGATGGTGCACGCGTCCACCGCCGGCAAGCCGGTCGCGGTCGTGGACCTCGACTCCATGACCGGCTACCAGGGCGCCCGCCGGATCGCCTGACGGACCGACGGCGCCCCGGTTCCCGCCGACCGGGGCGCCGCCGCCGGGCCGGTGGAGGGGCCTTCGTAGCGCTATTGGCCCTTCCCGGGCCTGCTCAGTGGGTGACGCCGAGGTGGCGCTCGGCGCAGCGCGTGCACAGGCCGGTGTTGTCGTGCACGTGCTCGCGGGCGTTGACCTCGCGGCACACCGGGCACCAGCGGAAGGTCCGACGACGACGGCGGGCGACCTCCTCCGCCGCCTCGGCCAGCACCGCCCGCTCGTAGACGACCTCGTCGGAGCTGAAGCCGCGCTCGGCCGCGAACTCCCACACCAGCTCGTCGCCCGACCACCGCGGCTCGGGACGGGCCAGCGTGAAGCCGAACCCGTCCCAGCCGACGGCCACCTGCACCGGGTGCCCGCTGACGAACCACCGCTCGTGCGGCGGCCCGGCGACCTCCGTCCAGCCGTCGCCGAGCGCCCGCACCAGGACGTCGGCGCCGACGCCGAGCAGGGCGGCCAGCTCCGCGGTGTCAGACACCGGCCAGCTCGGCCAGCCGGCACATGGCGTTGACCTGCCGCAGCTGCTCCGGCGTCCGCACCTGCGCGTCGAGCAGCAGCGGGCTCATCACCACGACCGCCAGCGCCTTCGCCCGCGACACCGCCACGTTGAGCCGGTTGAGGTCGTACAGGAACGACACCCCGCGCGGCGCCTCGTCTGCCGAGGTCGACGTCGTCGAGTACACGACCACCGGCGCCTCCTGCCCCTGGAACCGGTCGACAGTGCCCACCCGCGCGCCGTCGGGCAGCAGCGAGCGGATCAGCGCCACCTGGTTGTTGTACGGCGCGACGACGAGCACGTCGTCCGGGCCGATCGGCCGCTCTGTCCCCTCGGCGTCAACCCAGCCGACGCCCTGCAGCGACCGCCAGACGGAGGCCACCTCGGCGGCCTCCTCCATGGACGACGCGGCCGCCGGCACCGTGTGCGCCACCGAGCGCACCGCCAGCCCGCTACCCGACACCAGCCCGCCCGGCCGCACGGTGATCCGCTCGCGCAGCGCCGCCGACTCCAGCCGGCCCTCGTACGCCAGGTCCGACACGAACCGCGTCAGCGCCGGGTGCATCCGGTAGGTCGTGTCGAGGAAGATGCCGCGGCCCTCGGGCACGGTCGGGTGCCCCTCGAGCAGGTGCTCCAGCGCCGACAGCCCCGAGTCGCCCGGGTGCACGCCCTGCGAGGGCTGCGCGAGCTGCTGCGGGTCGCCGAGCAGCACCAGCGACTTGCCCGCCCGCGCCACCGCCACGGCGTTGGCCAGCGAGAACTGCCCCGCCTCGTCGACGACGAGCACGTCGACGGCCTCGGCGAGGTCGGGCTGCGTCCAGAACCACGCCGTCCCGCCGACCAGCCGCACGTCGCCGTCGACGAGCCGCCGGGCGACGTCCTTGCCGTCCTTCGACCACTCGACGCCGGGGGCGCCGCACGCCTGGTGCTCGTCGCACTTCTGCAGCGCGGGCCGGTCGACCGCCGACAGCACGTTGCCGATGACCGCGTGCGAGGTGGCCGTGACGCCGACCTTCTTGCCAGCGTCGAGCAGCGCGCGGATGAGCATCGACGCCGCCCTTGTCTTGCCGCTGCCGGGCGGGCCCTGGACGGCGAGCACCTCGCCGTCGAGCCGCAGCCCGATCCGGACGACGGCGTCGCCGGCCTGCTCGTCGGGGCGACGGCGGCAGTCGGCCGGAACCCGCCGCTCCAGCAACGCCTGCCCGAGGCACGGCGTGCCGGCGAGGACGTCGTCGGCGGTGGCGGTGATGGCGGCGCGCATGCCCTTGTCGTCGAGCGGCCCGCTGGGCCCGAGCCCGCGCGGCGTCGCCGGGGCCTTCGCCGTCTTGACGACGACGCGGCCCTCGGCGGAGTCGAGCGCGACGACGGAGCCGACGCTCACCCGCTGGTCGACGTCGACCGCCGTGGACCCGACCGACAACTTCGTGTCCTGCGGCGGGAAGCGGTACTCGTAGAGCTTCGACCGCTTCTCCTGGCCGATCTCCACCGGCGCGCCCAGCCGGCCGAGCGCGGTGCCGTCCTCGACGAGCGTGTCGTCGTCCATCTCCTTGCGGGCGAAGAACTCCCACCAGCCGGGGCGGGCCTCGCGGCGGTGCCACTGCACGAGGTCGCCGAGCAGGTCGTGACCGGCGTCCTTGAGCCGGTCGACCAGCGCCAGCTCGGCGAGCTCGGCCTCCGTGCGCTCGACGGGGCCGGTGGCCTCCGACAGCAGCGGGCGGTCCTGGCCGCCGAGCTCGCGCTCGAGCTCCTCGCGCTGGGTCTCCAGCCAGTCGTGCAGCTCGCGGGTCGAGTCGACGTCGTCCTTGTTGTAGAGCTCGATGTCGACGAGGCGCTGCGGGTCGCGGTCGGCGAGCCACTTCTCGTAGGCGATGACGCTGCCCATGGCGTCGGCGACGTCGCCGGTGTGCTCGCGGCCGTAGAACGCCTCGACCTTCTTGATCGAGTACGAGCCCTTGCTGATCCGCATCGACTGCTTGACCACGGGATAGAGGTCGACGAAGCGCTCGTTGCGCAGCAGCTCGTCGAGCTCGGCCTCGCGGACGCCGTAGCGGCCGGTGAGCCGCTTGAGCGCGCTGACCTCGTAGGCGGCGTAGTGATAGACGTGCATGCCGCGGTCGGCGCGCCAGGCGTCCAGGATCAGGTCGATCAGATCGGCGACCATCTGCTTCTCGGCGGCGGGGTCGTGCGCCCACAACGCGGTGAAGCTGCCGTCGCGGCGCCCGATGCCGGCGAGGTACTCGAGGCCCGCGCCGTCGGCGGAGTGCGGGTCGCCCTCGAAGTCGAGGTAGAGGTCGCCGTCGCTGGGCTCGGGCAGCCGGAGCAGGCCGAGGCCCTTCGTGGGTGGCAGCAGGGTGCGGGTGGGGACGCCGGTCCGCCGCTCGCGCAGCTGCTCGCGGGCCTGCTCCTGCACGCGGGCGCGGGTGGCGGCGCCGATCCGGGCGGCCTTGAGCGTCTCGGGGTCGGCGGCGGCGAGCTGCTCGAGGGTGGTGATGCCGGCGGCGCGCAGGGCCGCGCGGGTGTCGGCGCGCATGCCGGCGACGAGGCTGAGGTCGTCGGCGTCGGCGAGCTCGGCGGTGCAGCGCGCCTTCCACGAGCACTGGCTGCAGTAGGGCACGGGGACGGGCGCGGTGGGCGGCGGGGCGGCGAGGAAACCGGCCAGCTTGGCGCGGGCGCGCCGGGCGTAGGCGGCGACGTCGACCAGCCGCCACGGGTTCGCGGCGCCGTCGCCGGTGACCACCCAGACGTGCTCGGGTGCCTTCCCCTGGAGGACGGCGAGGCGCTCGGCGTAGGTGGCCATCTGCAGCAGCGCGGGCACCTTGACGCGGCGGGCGAGCTTGGCGTCGGCGACCTCGTAGGACCAGGCGCCGAGGTTCGACGGCGACGCGACCTTCAGCAGGAAGTCGGCCGCGCCGCCCCAGACGCCGTCGAAGAACGCGGCCTGGGCGATGACGTCGACGCCCTGGCGCATCGCCTGCACGGTGAGCGCCTCGGCCTCGCGGCGGCCGGCGGCGTCGAACCGGGTGGGGATGCGGACGACGCTGCGCCCCTCGGCCTCGAGCGCCGACAGGTACTTCTCCTCGTGCTCGGTGCCGAGGTCGGCGATGAGCAGCGCGTGGTCGTCGGGGCCGCCGGCGAGTGGCTTGAGCCGGCCGTCGGCGACGGCGAGGTCGAGCGTCGTCACGTGCGCGCAGGCCTGGTGGCGGGTCAGGTCGGTGGGGCTCAGGACCAGGGAGCCGTCGGTGCGGTACATCGAGACGGGACGTTCTCACGCGGGCTCCATGATCGGCTGGTCCCCCGCCGGTGGGCCCCGAGTCGCCGCGCCGTCACACCCTCGGCGACGTCCCCAGCGGGGTGAGCCGCTTGGGTGGAGGTTTCCCCAACACAGACGACAGGCGAGGATGCGGAACGCCCGTTGCCGAAAGACAGGAACGACCCGTGGGACTGCTCCGCAAGACCGTGTCGCTCTCGACGTTCGGACTGGTGTCCTTTCGGGACAAGGAGCAGCGCGCGACCCGCTACGCCCGTCAAACGAAAAACGCAGCTCGCGTACAGGTGGCTCAGCAGGCAATGGCGCTCGAGCACCAGCGGCAGGTGATCGCCCAGCAGGAACACATGGCGGTACAGCAGCAGGTCCAGGCATGGCAACAGCAACAGGCGTGGCAGCAACAGGCCTGGCACCAGCAGCAGATGCACGCTCAGCAGGTCGCCCAGCAGATGCAGCAGCAGAGGCAGGGCACGATGCCGGCTGCGGGTACGCCACAGGTCTCGTCCCCGGCACCCATGCCGCCGCAGCTTCCTCCGGCGGCGCCGCACTCTTCGCAGACAATGCCGCAGGCATTGCCTTCGGCGCCGCTTCAGCAGGCGCAGTCGGGCCCGCAGCAGCTTCCGCCTGGCTGGTACCCCGACCAGGTGAACGCCCAGTTCGTCCGCTGGTTCGACGGAGTCAGGTGGACGGAGCACACGCAGCGTCGAGGCTGACTTCGTCCCGGCTGACCGATCACGGAGACTGAGCCGGTGACGGCAGGACTGCACCGCTCGCACCGGGTGGCCGGGGCGCTGGTCGGGTCGGCGGTGGGTGACGCGCTGGGGGCGCCGTTCGAGTTCGGCCCGCCGGGTGCTTTCTCGGCCCGCTTCCCCTCCCCCGCCCGCGGTACGGCGACGGAGATGTGCGGCGGCGGCTCGCTCGGGTGGGAGCCGGGCGAGTTCACCGACGACACCCAGATGGCGCTGCTGGTGGCGACGTCGCTGGTCAAGGGGGGCGGACTGGACGAGGCCGACCTGTTCGGCCGGTTCGCCGCCTGGGCCGCGGCCGGACCCCCGGACATCGGCGTGCAGACGCGGGCGGTGTTCGAGTCGGGCCTGCCGTGGGACCGCGCGGCCGCCTCGCACTTCGCGCGCACCGGCCGGGCCGCGGGCAACGGCTCGCTGATGCGGACGACGCCGGCGGCGATCCGGTTCTCGCGCGACGGGACCGAGGCGACCGTGGACGCCGCCCGGCGCATCTCTGCGCTCACCCACGGCGACCCGGCGGCCGGCGAGGGCTGTGCCGTCCTCCACGAGCTGATGCGGGTGGCACTCGACGGCGGCGACCCGCTGGCCGCCGTCCCTTCCGCCTTGTCGCTCGTCGCCGAGGAGCACCGCGACCGGTGGGCGACGGTGCTGGTTCCGGACTGGGAGCCGTCCATGGCGACGGAGTCGAACGGCGCCGTGTGGCCGACGCTCGGGCAGGCGCTGTGGGCCCTGCGGACCGGCCGCGACTTCGCCGAGGTGCTGCGGCTGGTGATCGACCTGGGCGGTGACACCGACACGGTGGCGTGCGTGGCCGGCGGCCTGGCCGGGGCGGTGTACGGGATGGGCGGCATCCCGATGCGGTGGTCCTCCCCGGTGCACGGGACGGTGCCCGGGCACGGCGACCGGGTGTGGCGGCTGGCCGACCTGCAGCAGCTCGCCGCGGCGCTGGACGGGAAGCCGGTGCCGTCGTACGACCCCGGCGTCATCCCGCGGATCGGCCCGGTGGAGGTCCTGCCGGGGATCTGGGCGGGCAACCTCGACGGCGCGCGATACAGCGACGAGGACTTCGCCGTCATCTCGCTGTGCCGGCTGGGCGAGCCGTTCCCGCACACCAACCACCGGATGTCCTACATCGCCGACAACGACCACAACGTCGACCTCGACGTGATGCTCGCCGACGTCCTCGACGACCTCACCGCACTGCACGCCGAGGGACACCGGGTGCTCGTGCACTGCTACGGCGGGGCGTCCCGCACCGGCCTGGTGCTGCGCGGCTGGCTGGTGCGCGAGCAGGGGATGTCGGTGGAGGAGGCGACGGCGCACGTCGCCGAGCGCTGGCCGCACCTGGGTCTGTGGAACGCCTCGTTCACCGCGGCGCTGGAGCGGCTGGCCGCCACCCGCTGACGCCCGAGAGGACGTCGCGCCACTCCCAGGCGGACCAGTTCTCCGCAGGCTGCCCGGACACCGGATACTCCCGCGGTCGCACTCATCGACGAAGGGACCACATCGATGCACCAGCCGGGAGGCGAGGGCCACCCTGACGATGGCGGACCCACGCCCGCCGGCTTCCCGCCGCCATGGGCGCGACCGGGTCCTCCGCCACCACCCTCACCCCCGAGCTGGGGTCCGCCGCCCGGGATGCCCGCAGGTGCTCCGCCGTGGGGTCCGACAGGGCCGCCGTGGGGTCCGCCGGGGATGCCGCCACCGGGACCGCCGCCCGGACCTCCGCCGGGGTGGGGCCCGCCACCAGGTTGGGGCCCACCGCCTCCCGGCGGACCGCAGTACGGCGGTCGGCCGTACTCGATCCTGGGCGCGATCGCCGCATCCGTGGTGGTGCTCCTCTTCATCGGGCTACTCATGAGCGCCGTGCTCGGTCCCGGCGACGCGCAAGAACAGGCCGACGGCATCCCGGCGCCGACCACCACCGTCACCGAGCTGCCTCAGCCCTCGCCGGAGGTGACCCCCGAGCCTCCCGGATTCAGTGATGGCACATACCTGGTCGGCACCGATGTCCAACCAGGTCTCTACCGGTCGACCGGCGCGGCAGGCTGCTACTGGGAGCGGCTGGACGACGTGACAGGCGACTTCGACGCCATCCTCGCCAACGACAACCCGTCCGGTCAGACCTACGTCGAGATCCTCCCGACCGACGTGGCCTTCATGACCGAAGACTGTGGCCGGTGGATGCCGACGACCGCCGGCGGGCCAGACGTCAGTGGCGGCTTCGGGGACGGCACCTACCTCATCGGGTCGGACATCCAGCCAGGGACCTACAGCTCGACGGGCTCATCCGACTGCTACTGGGAGCGGCTCGACGGACTGACCGGCGACTTCGGGGCCATCCTCGCCAACGACAATCCGCAGGGACAGACGTACGTCCAGATCCTGCCGACCGACGTGGCGTTCTCCACAGACGACTGCGGTACGTGGCACCGCGTCGGCTGAGCGACGCTGGACCGGCGAGCCGCCACCATCCCACTTCGGCGGCGTTGCAGAATTGATGCGCTAACGCACTAATTCTGCAACGGAGGAGTCGCCGTGCTGACCGTCGACGAGGCAGCGGCCCGGCTGGGGGTCAGCACCCAGGAGGTGCGCCGGCTCGTCCGGACCGGCACCCTGCCGGCGGAGCGGATCGGCCGGACGCTGGTCCTCCCGGCCGACGCGGTGGACGAGCGTGCCCGGATGCCCGTCGGCCCGGGCCGCCTCCTCGCGGCACCGACCGCCTGGGCGACCCTCTGGGAACTGTCCGGGGAGCGCGCGGAGTGGCTGGACCGGTCGGCCCGCTCGCGGGTCGCTGCGCGGCTCCGGTCCTCGGACGCCGAGCAGGTGGTGGCGGCGGCGCGTGAGCGCGCCGACCGGCGGGAGCTGCGGGTGCTGCCCGCGTACCGCGACCGGGTGTCCGCGGCGGAGGGCTTCGTCGCCTCAGGGCTGTCCGCAGCCGACGCAGTGGGAGCGGACATCGTCGCCGCTGGCGCGGCGGTCGAGGGCTACTGCACCGAGGGCACGCTCGAGCGACTCCGCCGGGACCTCGGCCTGTCGGACCGGGGTGAGCCGAACGTCGTCGTCCGCGTCCCGAGGTTCGCCGACCTGCCGTTGGCCGGCCGACAGCACATGCCGGCAGCGGTGGTCGCCGTCGACCTGGCCGAGTCTTCCGACGTCCGCACCAGGCGGGCGGGGCTGGACCTGCTCACCGCGGCGCTGGTCGCCGTCCGGGGATGACCCCTCCCGCGACGGTCGTCCTCCCGCCGCTGACCGGTGCGCTCGACCGGCTGTGGGACCTCGTGCTCGACATCGCCGCGCAGCTCGATCCGGCGGGCTGGGTGCTCGTCGGCGGGCAGATGGTGATGCTGCACGGGATCGCCGCAGGCCGGACGCCCACCCGGGCCAGCCAGGACGTCGACGTCCTCGCCGACCTCCTCAGCGACCGCGCCGGTCTGAGCCGCTGCGTGCAGGCGGTTCGGCAGCTCGACCTGCGTCCGGAGCCGGACAGCACGGGCAAGGTGTACCGCTTCCGCCGCCCGGCCGACGGCGCCGTCGTCGACGTCCTGGCGCCCGACCACTCCCCGCCCCGCTGGTCGCTGCGGACCGCGGTCGGCGGGGACACCATCCAGATCGACGGCGGCCACCAGGCGCTCCGGCGGGCGACCCCGCTCGCCGTCGTGAGGGGGAGCCGGTCCGCGACCGTGCCGGTGCCGAACCTCCTCGGCGCGCTGGTGCTCAAGGCGGCGGCCTGGCAGAGCACCACCCGGGACCGGGCCCGGCACAGTGGCGACGCCGCCTTCCTCGCGAGCCTGATGAGCGACCCACTCGTCGAGCGGGCCCGCTTCGCTGGCAGCGACCGCAAACGGCTGCAGCGACTCGACCGCGTGCTCAGCGATCCGGATGCCGCCGAGTGGCGGGCGCTGGGCGACGCGGCCGACGACGGCTACGCCGTGTGGCGACTGCTCCTGGGCTGAGCCCCGGAGGCGCGTTGCTAGCGTCCGGCCATGGCGATCGACCCCCGCGGTGCCGACCTCAAGCGCTTCCTCCAGGAGGACCCGGGCGGGCCGGTGGTGATGCTCAACCTGCTCCGGTTCACCGAGGGCGGGCGCGAGTCGTACGACCGCTACCGCGAGGCGCTGTCGGGCACCTTCCTCGCCCGCTACGGCGGCGAGGTGGTCTACGCGGGCGACGGCGGCACGCCCCTGGTCGCCGAGCAGGGACAGGACTGGGACGCCGTGCTGCTCGTCCGCTATCCCTCCCGCGAGGCGTTCAGCCGCATGGTCGCCGACCCCGAGTACCAGCAGTTCACGCACTTCCGCACCGAGGCGCTGACCGAGGCGGTGCTGCAGCCGACCACGGAGTGGCAGCGCGACTGATCGTCACCGGGCGCGGCTGGAGCTGCGCCGAGGTGGGAAGTCTTCCCCCGGAGACGCTTGTGCTCTGCCCCGTCACCGTGGGCAGAGCACGAGCGTCCGGGAGGACACCACCCGGCAGGAGCGTTCAGGTGCGCGACCGGCGGGCCGCTTAGACGCCGGAGGTCACCCGGGCGCCCGGGCGGCGGGACGGGCGGATCGTGCGGGCGGCCGAGCGGGCCAGCCGGATCGGGCCGGTGTCCCAGATGCGGCCGGCATCGTCCACGGGAGGTGCCGGCTGCGGCACCGGGCGCGCGGCCTCCTCGGCGTCAATCTGCTCCTGGGCGAGCGCCGCGAGCCGGCGCACACGGATCGCCGCCTTCTGCCGGTCCAGCCGCTCCTGCTCGGCCATGACCAGCAGCTCCTCCTTGGCCTCGGCCACCGAGCGCCGCGACTGCTGCTGCAGCTCCTCGATGTCCACGTCGCCGCTGTCGCGCAGCGCCGCGAGCCGGTCGTAGGCCGTCGGCGGGCCGAAGTTGAGCAGCACCTTCATGAGGACCGGCAGGATCTCCACGCACATGAACAGCAGCGACAGCATGAACTTCGCCGCGGCCAGGGTGGCGTTGCGCTCGCTGAGCCGGTCGAGCGCCTCCAGCCGCAGGAGGATGCCGCCCGAGCCCTCGTTGGTGCTGTCGAAGGCGGCCTGCAGGCGGTCGAGCTCGGCGGTCAGCCGGGCCAGCTCGGCGGAGTCGGTGGCGAGCGCGGCGGCGGCGAGGTCGGCGCTGCGCGACTCGGCGCCGGCGGCGGCATCAGTTGCGTCGTCCAGCTCGGCACGGGCCGAGGCGACGACGCCGGCCTGCGCGTCGGCGGCGGCCCGGGCCTGCAGGTAGGCCTCGCCGGTACCGGCGTCGCCGGTGCCGCAGGTGCCGTCGAGCTCGCACTGGGCGCGGGCCTCGAGGTCGCGCTGGGTGGCCAGGGCGGCGTCGTAGGCGGCCTGCTTGGCGGTGAGGTCGGCCTGGACGGCGACCAGCGCGGGGTCGGCCGAGCCGCCGGTGGCGACGACGTCCTGCTCCAGCGCCACCTTCTCCCGGAGCTCGTCCAGCCCTGCGAAGCGGGCGTCGGCCTCCAGCGACTCGCGGTAGGCGTCGGCGGCCTCGGCCTGCATCACGGTGATCTCGGCGTCGATCTCCTTGTGGAACACCTGCAGCGTCAGCGGGGTCGCGACGACGACACCCAGGATGAGCGCCAGCCCCACGCGCGGGACGGCGAGGGCGAGGTTGCGCTTGAGCGAGGCGTCGTGCGCCATGCCGACGAGCAGCATCCGGTCCAGGTTGACCACGACGGCGCCCCAGCCGAGGCCGAGCAGCAGCGCGAACGGCCACCAGACGCCGAGGGCCATGTGCAGCGCGAACGACGCCGACGCGACGGCGAGGCCACCGGTGCTGAGCAGGACGCCGCCGAGCGCGGCGAACCGCGGCCGCGCACCCGGCGCCGACTCGAGCAGGTCGGGCCGCGCGCCGCCGAGGACCGCGAGGCGGTCCTGGAGCCGTCGTCGTCCAGCCATGTGGTCAGCACTCCCCGAGCGCCGGGGGTCGTGGTTCGTCCGCCGCTCCCCCGAGTGATCGGCAGTCCCGGTCGTGGTCGGGACCCGGTCGTCACACGCGTCCCACGCCGTCCCCGAGCGCGCGGAGCAGCCCGGTGGTGACGCCGGCGCCGCGGGCGACCACGACGCCGTCGCGCACGAGCTCGCCGACGGGCTCGCCGGGGGCGGGGTCGCCGGCGAAGCGGAGGCGCAGGTGGTGCTCGACGACGTCGGCCGCCGTCGTCATCAGTGTCGGCGGGCCAGGGACGGAGTAGTCGTTGCCCTCCCAGACGTGCCAGACGCCGCCGACCCGGGTGAGGCAGGCGCCCATCCAGTGCTCGTCCAGGTGCACCTCGCAGCGGTCCTCGTCGACGGCGAGGTCCCTGACGTCGCGCAGCCGGTCGAGGAGGGCGCGCGTCCCGTCGTCGACGGGAGGCACCCACATCGCCCGGCCGGCCTGCGGCGGCGTGGCCCACAGCTCCGCCGGCGTCAGGGCGGCGAAGCCGGAGAAGGCGCGGGCGCCGTGCAGGTCGCTGAAGGTGGCCCGCAGGCGGCCGTCCTGGCGCACCTCGACGCGGCCGTCGGCACGCTGCACGCAGTCGAACCGCCAGGCGTCGGGATGCCGGTGCACCGAGGAGCTGAAGCGGTCGGCGATCAGGAGCTCGACCTCGGCGAGGTCCCGCGCCTCCATCTCGAACCACTGGTGCCCACGGTCGAAGCGGTCGACCTGGTGGATCCCGTCGTCGCGGCGGAAGACGACGGTGCGGGCCTCGATGTCGCCGAGGTGGATCTCGCGTCCCTGTTCGACCACGACCGTCGCCCCGTGCTCGACGAGGTGGCGGTACCGGTCGACGAGGGCGGTGAGCTGCGGGTCCGGCGTCTGCACCCTTCTCACGCTACGGAACGATCCGTATCCGCTCTGGCGTGTCGTTAGCAAGTCTGCCTAACCTCCGGCGGCCGGCACGAGGCCGGCACGCGACCGAGGGGGAAACCGGATGCGGAAGACCGTCACCACGGTGGCACTGGCATCGGCGCTGGTGCTGGCCGGAGGGACCGCCGCGCAGGCGATCACGGGCAACTTCACCGACGACCACGAGCACGACTACGTCGGTCTCGCCGTCTTCTTCGACGAGAACGGCACCGCCACCCACCGCTGCTCCGGCAGCCTGCTCACCGACACCGTCTTCCTGACGGCCGGGCACTGCGTGACCCTGGACGACCAGGGCACCGTGGCCACGAGCGCGCGGGTGTACTTCGAGCAGGACGTCCAGGCGCTGGGCGGCGCCTACCCGTACGACGAGGACTACGGCGTGACGTCGTCGGAGATCTACTCGTACGGCTACACCGGTCTCGGCAACATCCCCGAGACCAAGGACGCCGGGCTGATGATCCTCGACGAGCCGGTCACGAACGTGTACCCGGAGATCACCGAGTACGCCTCGCTGGCCACCGCCGGCTCGCTGGACAGCTACAAGCGCTCGCACCCGGGCAACTCGGCGACCACGACGATCTCCGGTTACGGCGTGCAGGAGAGCAACGGCAGCCAGACCAAGCAGGTCGCCTACCGGGAGCGGCTCACCGCCGAGAGCTTCATCATCGGGCTCAACGGCACCAACGCCGGCGGCTACAACGTCAAGCTGTCGACCAACCCCGGCGGCGGCCGCGGCGGCACGTGCTTCGGCGACTCCGGCGGCCCGGTTCTCGTGGGCGACACGGTGACCGCGGTGAACTCGTTCGTGATGAACGGCGCCTGCGCCGGCACCGGCTTCGCCTACCGGACCGACACCCAGGACGTCATCGACTTCATCCTGGAGAAGGCCGGCGACGAGGCCGACGAGATCGAGTTCGTCACCCTCTGACGCAGTCCTGACGGGGCCGTCCCGCCGCAGCGTCGCGGCGGGGCGGCCTCCGTCGTGTTCAGGACAGGACGCCGTAGGCCGTGTAGGCGGCGCGCCGAATGCGGGCCGGCGGATGTTGCGACGAGGCTCGGGGCACCCGCTGTGCGACCCGAGGAGTCATGAATGACATACCGCCTGCCCGTAGCCCTGCAGTCAGGCGACGACGGTCGAGCCGAGGCCTACCTGCACGAGTACTACGGCCGCGGAGAGGGCTCCGCATACACCGGCTCGTACTTCGACGGTTGGGGCGGCGAACAAGACCTCTACCGCTTCACGGCGGAGGACGTCGTCGCTGTCACCTTCTTGTCCGTAGTAGTCCCTCCGATGGCTGCGCACCGGCTGCTGCATGCGGACGCCGACCGCTTCAACGCACTACTCCGGGACGTCGGGCCGGACCGTGACTTTGCGGACGAGCTGAAGCCGATGCACCGGGAATGGCCCGGCTGGCGCCTCGAGACGGCCCTGCGCGACCTGCCCGGTGTGGGCCGGACGATCGCCAGCAAACTCTGCGCGCGCAAGCGTCCTCGCCTGTTGCCGATCTACGACTCGATCGTCGCCGAGGTCACCGATGCCTATTCAACTCAGTGGGAACCGCTGCGCCAGCAGCTACGCGCCGATGACGGAGCACTGCAGGCACGCCTCCTGCGACTCCGCGCCACAGTAGGACTGGACGACTCAGTGTCCGCTCTCCGTGTCTATGACGTCATCTCGTGGATGGAAGGCAAGAAGCGGAACCTGCGGCCGACCGGCGGGGACGAGCAGGTGGGGGCCGAGCTCACCAGGGAGTGAGATGACCCGCTGCCCCCTGACGGAGTCGGCCCGCCGCGGTTCACCGGCGCGGCGGGACGGCCCCGTCATGTTCAGGACAGGACGACCTCGGCCGTGTGGGTGGCGTCGTCGCTCAGGACCATGAAGTCGCCCGTGTCCTGCACGGTCGAGCGGAACGTCTTCTCGGCGAAGGCTCCCACTGCCCGGGTGGCCACGGCGTCGAAGCCACCGCCGATGACGCCACCGATGATCGGCACGCCCTTGACGAGGGGCACCACAGCCCGCTTGGTCCCGAACTTCGACACGAGGGCAAAGCCGGCCTTCTTGTTGATCTCACGGATGACCGAGACGGGGATCCGCTTGATCAGCTGGGTGCTCGCCTTCTGCCCCACCGTGACGCCGGCCTTCTTGAGCACCTCGGTGCCTGCATTGCCGAGCAGGCAGAGCAGGACCGCCGACCGCATCTGCTCGCTGTTCAGGTCGTGGCCGTGGACGGAAGCGATGGAGGCGGCGAGGTGGGTCTGGACGAGGTAGGCGGCGCCCACGTTGGCCGGCAGCGAGATCGGCAACGTCATGAGCCCACCGATGTTGGTCACGAAGCCCTGTGCGGCGGCCATGCCGACGTGGTTGCGCACCAGCACGCGGACGGCCTCCTCCGCAGTCCTGCCCTGCAGTGCCTCGCGGGCCGACTCGTCTGCATGCTTGAAGGGGCCGAAGCCGTCGATCCCCACCGTCAGCAGCCGGTCGACCAGCTGCTGACCAGCGTTCGCGACACGAGAGCCGGCAGCGGGCTCGAGATCCTTGCTCATGTTCTGCTCCTCGACGACGGGGCCTGACCGCGCGGACGCTAACCAGAGGGCGAGGCCGATCAGCGGCCCGACACGGAAGGACTACACCTGCCGCCCAGCCGGCCCCAGGTGCACCTCGGGACGGTCGCGTCACACCGACCTGCTTAGCGGCGTCGGCGCGGGAAGCCGGACGTAGGAGGCCTGCAAGGGCCGCCTCAGAAGGTGCAGGCAGACCCCTCTCCGCACTCTGGCGTCCTGCCCCATGCGCACGCGCTGGCTCAGCGCCGTCCTGCGCCAAGGCCCTGCTCGCGTCCGGGGTGTGCGCCGGAGCCGACGTCGCGCACATGGTCGGCTGAGGACGTCCCCGGCGGGTAGGAGGTGGGCATGGCCGACCGTCCGATCCTTCTGCTCGACGTCGACGGCGTGCTCAACGCGCCCCGCCGCGAGCTGCCCGCGGGGTGGCGGCAGGGGTCGTTCAACGGCTACCGGCTGGCATGGGACCCGACCATCACCGCACGCCTGCGGGAGCTGCACGAGGCGGGCCGGGTGGAGATCCAGTGGCTGACCACCTGGGCCGGCGACGCCGACCGGCTGCTCGCCGAGCCGATGGGCCTGCCTCGGGGGCTGCGGGTGCACGCCCGCGCCGACGCCGCGCCCACCGGGTTCCTCGGCGTCTTCGGCGGCGGCTCGGGGTGGTGGAAGCTCACCGCCGCGCAGGAGGTGGCGGCGGCCGAGCCCGACCGGCGGATCGTGTGGATCGACGACGACCTCGCCGAGCAGGCCGACGACACCGGCGACTGGCTGGCCGCGAACCCGCACGTGCTGGTGGTCGCGCCGGACCTCTACGTCGGGCTCACCCACGAGCAGCTCGACCGGGTCGAGGAGTGGCTCCGGTAGAACGGCGGGCGTGCGCCGCGCCCCGCTGACCGGTCTCGTGTGCGTGCTCGTCGCGCTGGCGGCGTGCGGCTCGCCGTCGACGGCGGCTCCCCCTGCGACCACCACCTCCACCGCCACGAGCACACCAGCCCCGGACATGTCCGCGGAGTTCGCCGCCCTCGAAGCACGCTTCGACGCCCGGCTCGGCGTCTTCGCCGTCGACACCGGCTCCGGCGCCACGCTCGAGCACCGGGCCGACGAGCGGTTCGCCTACGCCAGCACCGTCAAGGCGCTGGCGGCCGGGGCGCTGCTGGCGCGGACGTCACCGGCGGACCTGCAGCGGCCGGTGCCCGTCACCCCCGCCGACCTGACGACGGCGTACTCGCCGGTGACGGGGACCCGGGTCGGCCAGAGCATGACGCTCGCGGAGCTGTGCGACGCCGCGGTGCGCTTCAGCGACAACACAGCACTGAACCTGCTGCTGCGTGAGCTCGGCGGGCCGGCCGGGCTCGACGCGGCGCTGGAGGCCATCGGCGACGACGTCACCGAGGTCGCGCGCACCGAGCCGGAGCTCAACAGCGCCGTCCCCGGCGACCCCCGCGACACGACGACGCCGCGCGCGCTGGCCGGGTCACTGCGGTTCTACGCCGTGGACGGCGCCGCCGCGGACGACCGCGCGCAGCTCCTCGACTGGCTGCGGCGCAACACCACCGGCGACGCGCTGATCCGCGCCGGCGTGCCCGCCGACTGGGACATCGGCGACAAGACCGGCACCGGCGCCTACGGCACCCGCAACGACGTCGCCGTGCTCACCCCGCCCGGGCGGGCGCCGATCGTGCTGGCGGTGATGTCGAGCCGGGACGAGCCGGACGCCGACCACGACGACGCGCTGATCGCGGAGGCGGCCCGCGTCGTCGTCGCGGGCCTCGGCTAGTGCTTGGTGAGGACAGTGCCGTTGACATGCCGTGAGCGGGCGATCTGCTCGTCGCGCCAGCGGTCGACGCCGTCGCGGGTGACGTCGAGCTGGGCCTCGAGCACCATCCCGGTCGCCCGCGACTCGGCCTCCAGCGTGCGCGCCGCCCGCGCTTCGGCCGCCGCGAGCGCCGAGCGCGCCAGCACCTCGGCCTCCTCGTACTCGGTCTGCATGCGCAGCCGCACCCGCTCCTCGACCTTCTCGTCGCCGAGCGCGAGCAGGCGCTCGTAGAGGGACGGCGGGCCGAGCGCGAGCATCGTCTTGAACAGGATCGGCAGGCACTCGATTGCCGTCATGAACCAGAACAGCAGCCGGTGCGCCGTGGCGAGGGTCGGGTTGCCCTCCTCCAGGCGGGACATGGCGGTGAGCCGGGCGAGGATGCCGTCGCTGTCGTCGACCGCGGCCTCGTGCGCGGCGGCCTCGGCGGCGAGCCGCCGCTGCAGCGAACGGACGTCGGCGCGCAGGCCGGCGAGCTCGTTCTGCTGGTCGACGGTCTTCTGCGCCTCCTCGCTCTGCAGCTGCTCGAAGGTCTGCGCCTTGAGCGCGTCGAGCTCCGCGGCGAGGGCGTCGCGTTCGGCGCGCAGCCGGTCGCGGTCGGCGCGGCGGGCGTCGGTGGCCGGGCCGAACCCCTGGTCACCGGTGCCGCCGGTGCCGTCGATCTCGGCGTTGTAGGCAGCCTCCGCCGCCTCGTAGCGCGCGGTCACTTCATCCAGTCGGCGCTGCATGTCGACGATGGCGGGGTCCTCGTCGACGTCGGCCTGGGTGACGCCGTCGGCGAGGTCGGCCTCGAGCTCGGCGATCCGCGCCTGCTTGTCCTGCAGGTCCACGGTCCGGCTGTCGGCCCGCATGCGCTGGTTGAACTCGTCCTCGGCCTCGGCGGCCATGACCTCCACCTCGGTGGCGATCTCGGCGCTGAAGACGGCGAGCGTCAGCGGGGTGGAGACGACGGCGCCGATGAGGACGGCGAGCACCACGCGCGGCAGCGCCATGGCCAGCGTGCTCCACCAGCGCTTCAGGCGCGGCGAGGAGACGACCAGCCAGCGGTCGAGGTTGAGGATGACCAGCCCCCACACGAGGCCGCCGACGACCGCGACCGGCACCCAGAGGTGCAGCGCGATGTGCAGGGCGTAGCTCGCCGAGACGACGGCGAGGCCGGCGGTGGAGAGCAGGACGGCGCCCATCGCGACCTGCTTGCCGCGCTCCTTCGGCGCCTCGCGCAGGACCTCGCGGTTGGCGCCGGCGACGGTGAGCAGGTGCTCGCTCAGGGCGGCTCGGATGGGGTGCTTCACCGGGGGTCCTTCCGGGTGGCGCGGCGCAGGCTGTCGACCAGCGAGCCGGGGACGCCGACGAGCCGCGGCGTCACCTCGATCCGCGGGTGCAGTGCGTCCTGGGTGGCCCAGAAGGCGTCGAGCCGCTGGGTGACGGGCGAGGGGGCGCCGACGGTGGCGGCGACGTCGGCGTGCAGGGACACCGGCGGGGGTGCGGCGACGGTGGGCAGGTCGAGCTGGGGAACGGCGACCGCGACGACGGCGGGCGTGGCCGCGGGCGTCGTCGAGAAGCGGTTGCGGCCGGTGACCTCGATGCGGCGGCTGGCGTGCACGTGGACGAGCGCCTCGCCGCAGGGCGGGTGGCCGCCGCGGCCGTCGACGACGACGTCGCGGGCGTGCTCGAAGCACCAGGTGACGAGGACGGCCGAGCCCGGGCGGACGATCGTGTGGCTCACCGAGAGGGCGCGCAGGACGGGCACCTGGGTGTCGGAGGCGCCGGCGTCGGCTGCGATGCCGTGCCGGCAGGCGAGCAGCTGCGGCTCGCTCTCGCTCGCCGTTCGGCCGGAGGCGGCCTCCTCGCGCCAGTCGCGGATCCAGCGCTCGGTCCACGGCAGCGACGAGTCCCGCCGCTGCGGCGGGCGCGGCCCGCGCGCGGGTCCGCGGCCGCCGCCGGTGTCCCGCCACGCCTTGGCGCGCAGCCAGGCGAGGAACAGCAGGAGGAAGAAGGACCAGAGGAAGGCCTCGGCGAGGTCCTTGAGGAAGCCGGCGACGCGGTCGGCCTCGAGCGAGCCGCTCCACTCGGTGTTGTTGCTCAGCGCGACGAAGCCGGCCAGCAGCAGAACCGCCGCCCACCCGACGACGAGCGGATCGCGACGCAGCGGCTCCCGGAACACGTCTCCCCCACCTGCGGGACGTCCCCGCCGTCAGCACACCCTCGGATCACCGGAACTCGATCGGATCGAAGTTCCGTGGAAGTCGTACCGGGCGGGGCCGACGGAAGGCAGGGTGCGCTCACCCGTCCGGGTCAGGCGGCGCCCCCATCGCTCAAGCGACCGTGGGCGAGGTCACCTCGGCCGGGCGCTGCGGCCGACGCACGACCGCCGTCGGGACGCCGGGCGGGAAGTAGGCCGCCCGCCGGTGGGCCAGCCGGCGGAGCTCCCGGTCCCACGGCACGCGCGCGGACTTCCGCTCGTTGTGCCGCCGGCAGAGCGCCTGTGCGTTCTCGACGGCGGTGGCGCCGCCCCGGCTGTGCGGGTGCACGTGGTCGGCCTGCAGGTCCTCGGTCGCCCGGCAGCGGCCCTCGACGAGGGAATGGTGCTCGCACCGGTGGCCGGCCCGGTCGAGGACCGCGCGCCGGTCGGTCCGGGAGAACCGCCGGACGGGGTCCCGCGGGTGCCGGCCGTGGACGACGGCGCGCGCCACCCCGACCACCTTCACCAGCGCGAGGACGGCGAGGAGCGCGACGAGTCACGGCCTGCCGAGGACCTCGTGCAGCACGCCGCTCACCACACCGCCGAAGACGTCGGACGGTTCGAGGGCGGAGGCGGTCGCGGTCACGCGAGGAGGGTCGGCTGTCTCGTGCATCCCGTTGCAGCCGGGCCCCCGGCGTCTCGCTCCGGAGGGTGGCGCCGCCGTCGGACCCGGCTGGTGTCGGATCGTCCTGCTCGCCGGTGTCTCCTTCAGGCGCCAGGTCCACCGAGGGTGCTCAACTGACTGGTCACCGTTGCGCCGTTCTGCAAGGTGGACAGCGGGACATAGCGCTGGTTCTGGGTCCACGCGATCCGCCGGCCCTCTGCAGACTCCGAGTCGTTCTGGATGGGCGCCGGTAGGTGGACGGTGTCCGGGTCCTCAGGAGCGGACAGGAACATCACGCCGTAGGACATGCCCTCGGTCCGGGGCCCAGCCGTCAACAGCCGCTCGATCAGCGTGCTCAGGCGCCTGTCCCCGTCGTCCCGCCACCTCGCGGCTTCACTGCGCGTGAACAGCACCGATGGCAGCCATCGCTCGATGAGCGGGAACAGCGGCTGGATGGCTCCTTCGGCGTAGAAGCCGAGGTGGGTGGTGTCAGGCCGGAAGGACCTGTCCGGCTGACAGACGTACGCGCGGTATCTCAGGTACTCCGGCCAGGCGTCACGCGCGGGTACGACGACGGCGGTCTCTTCTGACACGGCCTGAGTGTGGCTTTCGAGGGCACCGGTGGCACGGCAGGTCTCAGGAGCCCGCGGTGAGCCGTCGGACGACCGCCTCGCCGCCGACGCGGCGGATCAGCTCCAGGTCACCGCAGACGACCAACAGGTCACGGGGACGCGAGAGTCCCACGTAGAGCATCTCCCGCGCCCGCGCCTCGTCCCGGAAGCCGTTGACCGCCAGGACGACGGCGGGGCGCTCGAGGCCCTTGAACCCGAGGACGTGCCCGTAGAAGAGGTCGTCGTCGTCCCAGAAGGTGGCCCAGTAGGCGTCCTGCCCCTCGGCCTGCCGCTCCCTTTGAACTGGGTGCCGCTGATGGGTGGTCAGCAGGGCCACGGACTCCGGCGGCCAGTCCTCGTCCTCGAGCAGTGCGGCGGCGACGCCGTCCGCCATCTCGACGGCCTCCTCCGAGGCGCACGGCACGAAGCGCACCGGCACCCCGGACGATCCGCGCACCCTCATCCCCGGCGCCAGACTCGAGAACGTCCCCGCGATCTGCTTGGTGTTGCGCAGGTTCTCGACGAGGGGGAACGACTCCAGCTCGACGGTAGGCCGTCCTTGCCGCGCGAAGATCCGCTGCCCCTCGTCGGAGAAGACGTAGAGCGCCCCCGTCCCCGGGTCGCGGAGGGCGGCGAGGACGGCGTCCCACCAGCTCTCTGCGAAGTCCTGCCCCTCGTCGACGACGATCGCGTCGAAGCGCTCGGACCTCAGCAGGTTCCCGGCGAGCGACACCATCCGCGCCGGCAGGAACTCCTCCCAGTACCGACTGTCGTCGTCCGAGCCTTCGGGGACGCCCCAGCCGATGCCGAGGTAGTGGAAGGTGCCGACGTAGTCCGGCCGCTGCCGCTTCGGCAGCTTCTCGACCCGGCGCCGGAGGAACTCGGCCAGGCCGCGCGAGTAGCACATGAGTGCGACGCGCTGTCCCTCCGCGGCCAGCCGGCGGGCCTTCTCCACGGCCAGCCAGGTCTTGCCGGAGCCTGCACCCCCGGTGATCTCCACCCGGTTGCGGCCGGACAGGAGGTCGAGCACCTTGGCCTGGTCCTTGGTGAGCAGATCGCAGGCCGCCTCGCGCTCGGCCAGCCAGGCCACCAGGTGCTGCTGCGGGATCGCCGTCCCGGCGAGGCAGTCGACCAGGTCCTCGACGTCCTCGGCGCTGGGTGGGTCCGGCTCGCCCCGCACCTGCTGGAGCGCCGCCCTGATGCGGGCAGCCGCGTGTGGCACGTCCGTCCTGTCGATCGCCATCCACCGGGCGAGGCCCGGGGCGCGGAAGGCGACCGGCAGCATGGTGGCCGGCAGCGCGACGAGGTGCACCAGACGCGGACGCCACGCGGTCCAGCGGGGGTGCTCGCCGAGATATTGGCCGAGCAGGTACTTGCATGTGACGGCCTGGTCGACTGGGTGGATCTCGCGGTCCACGCCATCCCCGACCTGGCGCCACACCCCGCGCTGGAGCGACACGCTGCCGCCCTTCACCTCGACGACGGCGACGCCCACACCGGGCCAGGCGACGATCAGGTCGGCCTCGCGGTCCTCCGCGCGGTCGCTGAAGCGCAGGTTGCAGAAGAGGACGGCGTCGTCGGGCAGCTGTTCGCGCAGCGTCCGGACGAACAACTCCTCGGACGCCGACGCGAACTGCGGCTCGTCGGGGAAGAGACGCGCCGTCATGTACACACCCCGATCGTCTCCATCCAGCGCCGTGATGGTTCACGACGCGACGCGGACGAGCATCGCAACGGACGACCGCGTCCTGGAACACCCCCGGGGGGTGGGCGCCTCGTCCGGCTCTACGGGCACCTAGTGCCTCACGAGTCACACCGGCGCGCCGGCCTCCACGGAACGATCGGTCGACCGAGTCAGCCTGGGTCCGTGCCGAGCAACGGGATCTTCTGCCTCGAGGGCGAGTGGGAGGAGCGGCTGACGGACAAGCTCAGCGTCCGCCCCGGCCTCGACATGCTCATGACGATGCGCAAGGACCGCCTGATCCACCGCAACGCGGCGACGTCGGACGAGTTCGCGCACTACTTCACCAAGTGGACGTCGCACCGCTACAGCGCCTTTCCGCTCGCCTATCTGGCCTTCCACGGCCGCCGCGGCAAGGTCGCGCTCGGTCGAGACGACCTGTCGCTCACCGAGATCGCCGACCTGGTCGAGCGGCCGCTGACCGACCGGGTCGTCTACTTCGGCTCCTGCGAGACCCTGGGTGCGTCCGATGCCCAGCTCGCCGAGTTCGTGGCCCGTACCGGCGTCCGCGCGGTCGTCGGCTACACCCGCCAGGTCTACTGGAGCGAAGCCGCGGCCTTCGACCTCACCCTGCTGCCCGAACTCCTCGACAGCACCGACCCGAGGAAGCTGTACAACCGCCTGACCAAGCGGCACCCCTACTTCGTCGATGGCCTCGGGCTCCGCATCGCCACGGCGACGTGGGTGTCGCCACGGAGGCGCAGCGCGGCCTGATCCCGCAGTTCAGGCATGCCGGAACAACTCAGCCGGTCGCCCGACCGACCCACGGGTCATCTCTCCTGTGCTCGCCAGGTGGTCCTTCACGTGCCGTCGGAAGACGTCGGGCTGCAGGCGGTGCCCGGCCACGGCCTCGTGCAGCCGCCGCAGGTCGCGGAGGGTGAACGGCTCGGGGACCAGCCGCTCCGGGTCCGGCCGCTCGGCGTAGGCGGCCCGTACCCGTTCGACCGCCATCCCCACGATGTCGTCGTGGTCGAAGGGCAGACCGACCGCCTCAGCCACCGGGCGGAGTTGGACGTCGTCCGGCCGCTCCTCGGCGACCGGGGCGACGGTCGCCGTGGGGAGCACGACGACGTGGGCCACCGACAACACCCAGCCCCTATCGTCCCGCCGGGGGTCGTCAAAGACGTGCAACTGCCGCGGCGCCTGGCCGCGGAGGCCCGCCTTCTGGTCGAGCGAGCGCAGCACCGCCCCGGCCAGGGTCTCCCCCTCGTGCAGGAAGGTGCCGGGCAAGGCCCACGCATCGGTCCGGGTCGCGCTGTCGCGACGGACCAGGAGGACCAGGAGCCCCCGGTCCGGATTAGGTGTCAGCACGGCCGTGTCGACGGCGACCGACGGCCGCGGGTAGTCGACCAGCCTCCGGCCGGCGGCGTCGCGATACTCGGTGGTTGACATTAACGCGGATCCCGCCTAACTTTGGGTTTGCGCGGTAGAGCGCAATCTACGGGAGGTGGGCACGATGAACAACCTCGAGATCCGACTGCACGTCGGCCAGGGGACCGCTCGCGGACCACTGACGGTCTTCCCCGTCTGGACCGACGCCCCGACGCCGCCGTCGCGCTACCTCACCGGCGCCGGTGTCCCCGTCGAGGTCTCCGAGCGCGCCGGCTCCCCCGCCGTCGACCAGGTCGTCGTCACCAACCGCGCCGACCGCCCGGTCCTGCTCCTGGCCGGGGAGCTGCTCGAGGGAGGGTGGCAGACGCGTGCCCTCACCGGCTCCACGGTGCTCGCTCCCGGGCTTCCGACCGTGCAGCAGGTCGTCTGCGTGGAGCAGGGGCGGTGGGGTGGTCCCACCGCCCACACCCGGCGGGCCCGCCGGACCCCGTTCACCGTCCTGTCCGCGATGGACGGGGACCAGGCTCAGCACGCGGTCTGGGACCGGGTGAGCGGGCTCGGGTCGGTGGCGGGACCGTCGGCCACCGACTCCCTGGCGGACCGCCTCGACCGCACGGAGGGGGCGGCCCGTGACCTGACCCGCGGACTGCGGCCGCTGGCCGGTCAGCGCGGGCTGCTGGTGGGCACCGGCGGGCGGCCGGCCTGGCTGGAGCTCTTCGACAGCGCCCGCACCCTGAAGGCCCACTGGTCGGCGCTGCTGCACGCCGCGACGGTGGACACCCTGGGCCGCCCGGCCGTCCGCACGCCTGCGGCCCTCGCCCGCAGGTTCGCCGAGAAGGTCGAGCACACCCGGCTCCTCCCCGACGGCCCGGCCGGCCTCGGTCACCGCGTCCGCGGAGGTGACCGGGTCGGCGTGACGGCCCTGACCTGGTCCGATCGCACCGTCCACCTCACCGCCATCACGTCGGAGGCTTGAGATGACCACTCCCCTGTCCCGCCGGCACCGTGTCGCCGGCGCCCTCGTCGGCTCGGCCGTCGGCGACGCGCTCGGCGCCCCGTTCGAGTTCGGCCCGGCCGGTCGCTTCTCCGCCGAGTTCTCCTCCCCCGCCCGCGGTGCCCACACCGAGATGCGCGGTGGTGGCTCGCTGGGCTGGGAGCCCGGTGAGTTCACCGACGACACCCAGATGGCGCTGCTCGTCGCGACCTCCCTGGTCGACGAGGGCGGTCTCGACGAGGCCGACGTCTTCGACCGGTTCCGTACCTGGGCCCAGGCCGGCCCGCCGGACGTCGGCGTCCAGACCGGCGCCGTCCTCCGCTCCCGCCTGCCGTGGGACCGGGCCGCGGCGGCGCACTTCGCCCGCACGGGGCGCGCGGCCGGCAACGGCTCGCTCATGCGGACGACGCCCGCCGCCATCTGGTTCTCCCGCTTCGGCACCGAGGCCACCATCGACGCCGCCAGGCGCATCTCGGCGCTGACCCACGGCGACCCGGCGGCCGGCGAGGGCTGCACCGTCTTCCACGAGCTCATGCGCGTGGCCCTCGACGGCGGCGATCCGCTGGCCGCCGTCCCACAGGCTCTCGACCTGGTCGACGTCGAGCACCGCGCCAGGTGGGCGGCCGTCCTCGCGGAGGACTGGACGCCGGAGCAGGCGACCGAGTCCAACGGCGCGGTCTGGCCCACGCTCGGCCAGGCGGTGTGGGCCCTGCGGCACGGGCGGGACTTCGCCGAGGCCATGCGGCTGGTCATCGACCTCGGCGGTGACACCGACACCGTCGCATGCGTCGCCGGTGGCCTGGCCGGAGCCGTCTACGGGATGGGCGGCATCCCATCGCGCTGGGCGACGGTCGTGCACGGCATCCTCCCCGGACACGGCGACAGGGTGTGGCGGCTGGCGGACCTGCAGCAGCTCGCCGCGGCGCTGGACGGCGCACCGCTGACGACCTACGACCCCGGCCGCACGAAGCGGCTCGGCCCGGTCGAGGTCATGGACGGCATCTGGGCGGCGGACCTGGACGGCGCCCGGTACAGCCAGGAGGACTTCGCCGTCGTCTCGCTCTGCCGGCTCGGCGAGCCGTTCCCACACCGCGTGCACCGCATGGCCTACCTGGCCGACAACGACGACAACCCCGGTCTCGACGCCGTGCTGGCCGACGTCCTCGACGACATGGCCGCGCTGCGCGAGGAAGGCCACCGCCTCCTCGTGCACTGCCACGGCGGGGCCTCGCGCACCGGCCTGGTCCTGCGCGCCTGGCTCGTCCGTGAGAAGGGGATGGACGTCGAGGAGGCCACTGCATGCGTCGGCGAGCGCTGGCCGCACCTCGGCACCTGGAACACGAGCTTCACCGCTGCGCTGCACCGACTGGAGCGGTCCCGGTCGAGCGTTCCGCACCTCGAAGCCGTCCGAGCACGGGTGGCCGACCGGGTGAGCGCCTGGGACGACGAGGACGTCGCCATCGAGGTCGAGGAGGGCCGAGGCGGGTCCCTCCAGGTGACGATCCGCAGCCGCTCTCCGCTCGTCTACTACACCCAGTGGGTGGTCCTGGGACCCGACGGCGAGGTCACGCTCCCGGCGCCCGACGACGGCTTCACGTCGCTCGGCGCCCGAGGGGCGACCGTCGGGACCGTGGCGACGGACGACGAGGCGGTGACGATGGTCGTCGCCGAGGTCGAAGGCGCTGTTCGGATCCTGCACGAGGATCAGGCCCGCGCCGCCGAGTCGGCCCGCCCTCCGACCCAGCCGCCCGTGGCACCGGAGGACCTTGCTGTCGCGTGCGAGATGTGGCAGGGCGGACGGGACACCGGGTCGTCCCGGCTGCGCGGCGCGGCACGGGTCCTCACCGGCGTCCGGCACTACTTCTCCGCGCCGTTCATCAGGACGCAGGAGGAGCAGGCGCGGGCGTCGGTCGGCGACCTACGGGCGGCGATCGCCCTGCTACACGCGGTCAACGCGGCCGACCACCTGGACGCCGACGGTTGGGACGCCCGTGTCGGCCTGCCGGCGCGCGCCTTCGCCGGCCGGGGCCTCGCCGCCAAGCCCGAGCAGGACCCGCAGATCGAGCGCCAGCTCCAGAGGGGGTCGATCGAGATGCCGCTGTGGGGTGTCTCGCTGAGCCCCGCGGTCGCGGAGGGCTTCGGTACTCGGTACCTGTTCGAGCTCGTCGGCCCGTTCCCCGCCGTCCCGGCGTGGGTGGCCTCCGGGGTCACGGCCGAGGAGGAGGAACTGGTGACCGGCGGGCGGTACCGGGTCCTCGGGCAGGAGCAGCGCGGGGAGACGACGCACGTCCGGTTGCGGTGGATCGGCGCGAGCGGCGACCGGGTCGGCTCGGACGCCCTGCTGCTGGCCGTGCTGAGCGCTGTCCCGGGTGTCGTGGGCAGCTCGCTGACGCGGTCGGCCGGCGTCCAGGAGGAGCTCGAGCTGCGGCTGGGCGCGGAGGACTCGGCGACCGTCACCCGCGTGCCGGACGCGGACGAGGTGGAGGTCGTGCGCTACTGGCCGCCGGCCTCGAGTTGGGCCGCCAAGGGCGACGACCCGGACACACAGTGGGCCGCCATCCGCACGGCCTCGAGGACGACGACGGAGGCGGCGACGGTCGAGACGGTCGTGGCCGCCGTCCTGAGAGGAGAGCACTGATGACGACGCTCGAGGAGCGCCGGGAGATGGGCAGCGGACCGCTGTCGGAGCGCTACGACGAGGCGCTGGCGTACGCATCGGCGCACCACCGGGAGCAGCTGCGCAAGGGCTCACGGGTGCCGTACCTGACCCACTTGATGAGCGTCAGTGCGCTGGTGCTCGAGCACGGCGGCAGCGAGGACCAAGCGATCGCGGGGCTGCTGCACGACGCCGTCGAGGACGCGCCGAAGGGCACCGGCGGCGCGGTTCTGGCTGACATCCGGTCGTGCTTCGGCGACGACGTCGCGGACATCGTCCGTGCCTGCTCGGACGGACTGGACGCCGACGGCAACCGCAGCGGGACCTGGGCCGAGCGCAAGCACGCCTACGTCGATGGGCTGAGGGACAAGCCCCTCGACGCCCTGTTGGTGACGGCGGCCGACAAGACGCACAACGGGGTGTGCATCGCCGCGGACGTCCGCCGTTACGGGCCAGACTTCTGGTCGACGTTCAACGCCTCGCGCGACGAGCTGCTCTGGTACTACACGAGCGTCCGGGACGCGGTCGCCCGACGACTGCCCGGTAGCTCGATGGCGGAGGCTCTGGACCGCGCGGTCAGTGAGTTGTCGGGTTCCGCCCACCGTCCGCAGGACGCCACATGACTCACCGAGACGTTGCACGATCGGAGGGGCAAGTGACAGGCGATGCTTACGACCACGGACCGGTCTCGAAAGAGCTGCTCGGGGACACCGGACCGTGGACATGGAGCTCCCACGACTGATTCAAGCCCTCAACGACCCCCGGGGCCCCTGGTCGCCGCCGACCCCGTCCTGGCGACAGGCCCCTCGGGGCGATGGGACGCCGATGGACCCCGTCGCGTTCTGGTCGCCACTCACCATGCTGACGTTCGGGATCCTTGGATGGGTGCGTCCGGATGTCGGTATACAGCGGTGGGTCACCGCAGGGCGCCCGACGGACAGCTCGGCTCTCACGGTCCTCGACCGCTGGTGGGGGGACGACGCGCTCGCATTGACCGCCTGGGCGCAACGCTCCGGCTCGCTTGGCGGGTACGCGCAGGAGATCGCGCGGCGGACGGCAACTGATGTGGGTGGACGTCCCACCACACCACCCGTTCGTCTGCGACCGGAGTGGGAGGCGGTGTTCACCGGCGGCGCTGATCCCCTGCACCTGGGGCATGTGCTCGGGCACCTGCTCGCCGGCCCGCTCTTCGACGAGAGCCCCGAGCCGGCGGGGTCCCTCATGCACCACGAGGCCACAGGAGACGAGAGGGAGGCCAGCTTCGTCCTCGACGTCTTCTCCGGCTGGTACGCGGCCCTCGCTCGTCGGGGCGCCCAATTGCCTGCGCGCCCCGACGGTCGCTCCTGGCGGGTCCACGTCACTGTCAAGCCGCTCGGCTACCTCGGAGCGTATCGCCGGTCGCGGGTTACAGGCCGCTGGTTCACGGGACGGCACACACACCACATGTTCGGCTGGCCCGGCTGAGCCGTCGAACGCTCAGTCACCGTCATTGACACTGCCGTCCGCCTGTGGCCGCGGTGCGACATCGGGAACACCACCAACCGTGGCAATAGCGGCACGGAGTCGCTGCTGAGTGTCGATCATCCACGCGCGCACGGTGCCCCAACTTCCGCGATCGCCGATCTTCGGCCCTGCCAAGCGCGTCTCGATCCGGCAACCCTTGTTGTCGGGCAGCTCGTCGAACAGGAGCTCGCCGTTGCCGAAGGCGGTCTGAAGTTCCTCCCGACGCGCGGCCAACAGGTTCCAGCGGGCGAGGTTGACGGCCGGGTCGGAGTGCCCGAAGTAGATCTCGGAGCGACAGCCGAACATGGCGTACGAAACCGTCCACGAGACACCCTGGACGCCTGCCGACATAGGCCACCAGTTCTGGGTCGTCCCCTTGCCGCTCGTCCAACCGCGCTCCTTGAGCAGTGGTGCGACCGTGGCCCAGAACTCGGCGTACAACTGCGCTGTCGCGCTGCCCGCGGCAGCCGTGCCACTGGTCGCGCCCTTGACGTAGTCGTTTGGTTGGACGACCAGTTCGAGGAAGGGCGCGATGAGTCCGGCGGGCGCTCCCTCGAGGGTGACTGCGGCCAACCGGATGCCGAAGAACCGCACGTCCTCCACGGTCGCCTGATTGAGCCACTCCAGCGCAGCGCGGTGCTCCTCGCTGAAGTCCTCGGCAATCCAGATGACCGTGCTTGGCCGGGTGCCGCCGGCGTAAGTCAGCAACTGCCCGAGGTGGCTGTGGTCGGTCCGACCGAACTGGTTCTCGACGATGACGGGACGATCGGTCGCCAGCTCCCGGCCGATGAGATCGAGCGAGTACTTGCCGACCTTGTGCTCGCGCTCCTCGAGTTCCACGTCCATGCCCAGGACGTCGCTGAGTTCCGCCGAGTTGGCGAGCAACCACGGGGTGAAGTGGTAGGGCTCGGTCGGCCAGACCGTCGTCACGGGGACGACCTTCAGCTTCGTCAGGCTGACCAGGGGGGACTGGGCGACCGTCGTCGACTGGGCGGAGGCAATGACCTCGTCCTCGTCCTCGGCGGTAGGCGCGTCGGGTCCCGGGGTCGAAGCCGTCACAGGTGCTACCGGCGTCGGGTCTTCGGGGATCACCTGGTCAAACTAGCGCCCTGTGCGCCCTGTCTCAGGGCGCCTGACAGGTGCTGCCGCGCACGGGTGATGTCGGGAGACCATGGCCGCCGCCCTTCGCGCGCCGGGCGCCGAATCCTGGGCGGCCCTCGACCCTGATTGCCTCTTGTCACCAGTCGCCCGTCGCAGCCGACGAGCGCGGTCGCCTCCTCCCAGGACATCTCGTCCGCCGCCAGGTCGTGTATCTCGTAGGGCTCCGCGCCGGAGGCAGGGACAACGACGACGTCCGTCCGGCGGTGCAGGTGGCCGTGCCAGACCTGGCGCGGCCGCACTGCGTCGAGCACCGACTGCACACGTGCCGCGTGGGCGTCGGACCGCGCCAGGTCGTCGCGCGCCCACGCCCGTGGAGCGCGGTCCCACCACTCCCCGGCGCGTCACCCAGCGCCACTGCCGCGGCCTGCGGCCGGTCGTGGCAGACGACGACGTCCGCCCTCCCTGCGACGGCGATGCGCTCCGCCTCAGCTGCGGTCAACTGCTCCCCCGCCCACCAGGAGTGCCCCTCCGTCCGCAGTTGCCGATCCACCGACACAGCGCCGCCCACGGCCAGCCACCGGTGCTCCCGCCCGTCGGGCTCGCGCCAGACCCACCGCGTGCCACGCGGCAGGTGCCAGACGCGCGGCCGCACGGGTCGCAGTCCGGCCCCGGTTCATCGGCCAGGACCGGGAAGCGCTCGAGCAGCGGGAAGTCCTCGTGGTTGCCGTCCACCACCAGCAGCGTCAGGTCGAAGGCCTCGGCGGTCCACGAGAGCACGTCGAGCATGCCCTCGCCCTGGGCCGAGAACCCGAAGTCGCCCAGTTGCAGCACGGTCGACACGCCGTGGCGCGCGGCGAGGGCCAACACCTTGCCCGCCCACACCGCGTTGCCGTGCCAGTCGCCGGCCAGCAGTACGCGGCCGCCGCGTGGGTCGGCCAGCGGACGCTCCGCCGTCGCGGAGGAGCGCACCGCGTCCAGATCAGCGGTCGTCGCGCTGTCCCTGCCCACCGCCCGGAACGGCGCCACGGCCTCGTCATCGATGTCCATGCACCCCTCCTCAACCGACCAGCGCGACGACAGGCGGGGTGACGCAGGCTCCCGGACGCCCGGCCGCGCGGGCGGCCGCCTGAGCCTGGCGCACCGCCGTCAGCAGCATCGGCCGGCCGTCGGCGCCGGCCAACGGTTGCCGTCCCCGACCCCCGACGTAGGCCAGGACGTCGTCCACGCGCCGACCGTCCTCCCCCGTGATGGAGCCGGCCCGGAGGACGCCGAGGTGGTAGATGCAGGCCGCGCGCCCCTCCACCTGGTCGAAGCGGGCCGTCTGGGCCGGCGTACACAGCAGCACGTGGTGGCTCTCGACCACGCCGGCGGCAGGGACCAGCGTGGCCGGTATCTGCCCGTCCCCGCGCGGGTCCGTGCACCAGGCCGCGGCGAGGCCGGTGGTGACGACGCGCAGGGCGACGATCGGCCCCAGGCCCAGGCCGGCCAGTTTCGCCGGGTTGGCGTTGCTGCCGTAGGCCAGCACGGGCACTCGCTCAACCAGTCCGGGCTCGCGCAACCCGCGCAGGACGACGTCCAGGTCGAGGCCGGCCGCAGTCGCCCATCCCGACGGGGCCTGCGGCGGGGTACGACCCGCCGGACGACATCGCCGGCCAGGAGGAACGAGCCGTCCGGCCGTTGACCCGGGTATGGGTCGGCCGGGAACTCCGCCGCCGCGGCGCCCTCCCACGAGGAGACGGACTGGAGGGACAGGTGGTGGACGGCGCTCATGCCACCGACCGTCCAGATGGTCAGGACACGGATCCGTGCCGTGTCAGCCCTCCACGGGGTGAGGGCGCACCTCGCGGACGGTCGGCGGACTCCGTCCACCGGTCACAATCCGGACATGGCCTCCCTGACCCCCACGCAGCGGATGGCCGCGATCCTGCGCCACCTCGCCCGCGCCGAGAGAGGGCTCGTCTCCACGGTGCGGCTCCGGCGGCTCTGCCCCGACGACTACGAGATCCGCGCGGGCATGGACGCCCAGGAGGTCGCGGCACGGGAGCGCAAGTTCCGGCACGACATCCAGCACCTGCGCCGGCGGGAACTCATCGAGACCGGGTTCACCACCGGCCGCCCCGACCTGGACAACCGCCAGGGCGTCCGCCTCGTCCGGTACATGAAGAAGGACCCCGACCTGCACCTGCGGCCCGAGGAGCACGAGGCGCTCGCCCGCGCCCGCGCTCGCCTGGGCCGTCCGGTCCCCGGCGCCGGGACCGGCCGCGGCCGCGGCAGGTACCTCGACCTCGGCCTCGCCGTCGTCCGGCACCTGGAGGAGCACGGGACGGACTGGGTCTCCGGCCGCGAACTCGCCGCGGCCACCGGAGTCCGGCGCGGTCTGCTGCTGGACGCCCTTGCGGCGCTTGCCGACAACCCGGTCGCCGACCCCCGGCCCGACGACCCCGTGGTCGACGACCTGGAGGTGGTCTTCCCCGACGACGGCGGCTCCGAGGACGTCGACTTCCTCGTCCGGATCCTGGAGGCGGCCACGCGCGACCGGGTACGGAGCGCGAGCCCGACCTACGGCCGCGGCCTGCACCACCTCGGTCGCTTCGCCTACACGCACGCGGAGACCGACGAGCGGCTGGACCTCGTCGCCGTCGCGCTGCAGGACCCGCGGACCCCCGCCGACGACGTCGAGCCCCTCACCCGCGCCCGCGCCCGGCTGCTCCGGTGGCACCTCGCCCTCGCCGAGCGCGAGTGGGGTCCGGACGACTGCGCCGTCCCGACCGTGTCCTGACCCTCCCCCATCCTCGGTCCGGACCAGCCACCACCCGACCGGGAGGACACCGATGCCGAGGACCACGACGGACGTCGAGACGACCGGACCGACCGCCGCGCTGCCCCAGCGCATGCGGGTCGTCGTCATCCCTGCCGACCCGGGTGCGGCCGTCACGGTGACGACGATCGAGCACTCGGACCTCGGGGTGTGCCGCGCCCTGGGCGGCGCCCGGCCCGACCACGTGTATCTCCCCGGCGTGCCGGCCGCGGTGCTGTGCGACGAGGACGGCAAGGCCAAGCGGCTGGCGCCCAACCGCCGCGCCACGCGGTTCGTCGACCGCTTCGTTCCGGGCTTCGCGCGGGCCGACACGATCGTCGGGCCCGCCCTGGTCGTCGGCCTCGGCGGCGACGACTACGCCCTCCGCCTCCCGGAGGAGGTGGAGCGCCAGGCGCTGGCCGACCCCGCCGAGCCAGACCGCGGCGGTCGTCGCGCGCTCGTCGTCGACGGCCCCGGCGGCCCGCTGATCCACATCCCGCTCCCGGACGGGACCGCGGCGCCGTAGCGGTCCCCACAGTCGTGGCGGGGCCCAGATGGCCGACGGGCCCCGC
>NZ_JBJGYL010000030.1:0-62312 GCF_054049975.1 Geodermatophilus sp. SYSU D01119
GTGGGGTGTGCACCGCTGTGCACACCCCACCGGTGGATCCACAGGTCGACATGACGTCCCGCCCCCAGGGTTGTCCACCACGTGTGGAGAACGGGTGTTCGAGTGCACCCGTCTGACCTGCGCGTTCGTATCGGCTGGGGCGCGTGTGACGAGCAGGACGGCGACGTAACTACAGCTCTGTTCTTTGTCCCCAGCTGTGTACCCAGCTGTGGACGAGTCGACATGACCGCACCCTGTGGACGGTCACCGCCTGCTACCGCGGCCCTGCGGTCGAGGAGTCGACACGCGCGCTTAACAGGGCACTTACCCGTCCGCGGACACCGTCCCCAGGTCCCGCGGCCTGTGGACGGAGCGGTCCGCCTCCGATCCCGTCCACCTGGGAGGGTGGGGACGTGCAGTGGGCGGCCCGGACGGCGGAGACGGTGGTGCTGGGGCTCGGCGGGCTGCTGCTCGTCCTGGCGGCCCTGACGCTCGACGCCGGAGGCCGGGTGCTGGTCGGCGCGGCGGGCGTCCTGCTGCTCGCGCTGGCGGTGCGCGACGTGGTGCTGCGGCCCCGGCTGTCGGCCGACACGGGCGGCGTCGTCGTCCGCGGCCTCTCCGGGCGCACCACGCTCCCCTGGCCGCTGCTGCGCGTGCGGCTGCGCACGACGCGGCGGCTGGGCGTGCGCTCGCGGCTGCTCGAGCTGGACACCGCGGCCGGGCCCGACGACGACGGCGTCCTGGTGCTCCTCGGCCGGCACGACCTGGGCGCCGACCCCGCGGCCGTGGCCGCCGCGCTGGAGGCGCTCCGGCCGGCCTGAGCGGCGGGCCCGTCCGGGCCCGGGAGCCCACGGGCCCGCAGGCTCAGAGCCCGAGGACGACCACGGGCACCGGGACGACCAGCACGAGGACGACCATCGCGACGGCGAGCAGCGCCAGCCCGGCAGCCTGCACGGCGACGCGGCGGCGGGCGAGCACCAGCAGCGTGGTGGCCAGCAGGCCGGCGGCGAGGCCGCCGAGGTGCCCGAGCAGCGAGACGCCGGGCAGGAAGCTGATGACGACGTTGATCGCCAGGAGGGTGAGCAGGCCGCGCAGGTCCTGCCGGGCGGCGACGAGCAGCACGCCGAGCGCCCCGAGCAGGCCGTAGATGGCCGCGGAGGCGCCGGCGACGGGGCGGCCGGGGTCGCCGAACAGCTCGATGGCCACGGCGCCGCCGAGCGCGGCGACGAGGTAGACGGCGAGGTAGCGCCACCAGCCCAGCCGCGCCTCGATCTCGGGACCGAACAACAGCAGGCTGAGCATGTTCAGCAGCAGGTGGGTGATCCCGATGTGCAGGAACGCGCTGGTGATCAGCCGCCAGTCCTGGCCGTAGACGTCGACGAGGACGGGGACGAGCGAGAAGTCGCGGAAGACCTCGGACCGGTAGTTCTCCAGAGGGCTCGCGCCCTCGGACACCGCCGAGATCGCGGTGATGACGAAGACGACGACGTTGACCGCCACGAGGGTGGCGGTGACCGGGCCGAAGCGGCGGCGGGCGGTGCTCCAGCCGGAGGCCCGGCGCGGGCGACGGACCCCGGCGTTGCCGGCGCGCACGTCGTCGGGGCACTGGAAGCCGACGGCGGCCGGTGTCATGCACTCCGGGCAGATGGGCCGGTCGCAGCGCGCGCAGCGCACGCCCGTGGGCCGGTCCGGGTGCCGGTAGCAGGTGGTCGGCGGGGGCGCCGGCGGCGGCACCGCGCCGCCGGCGCCCTCGTCGGGCGGGGAACCGGTCAGCTGCGCTGCACCTCGACCGACTCGATGACGACGTCCTCGACGGGCTTGTCGTTGCGGCCGGTGCGCACGGTCGAGATGCGGTCGACGACCTCGCGGCTGGCGGGGTCGGTCACCTCGCCGAAGATCGTGTGCTTGCGGTTCAGGTGCGGGGTCGGGCCCACGGTGATGAAGAACTGCGAGCCGTTGGTGCCGGGGCCGGCGTTGGCCATCGCGAGCAGGTAGGGCCGGTCGAACTGCAGCTCGGGGTGGAACTCGTCGCCGAACTGGTAGCCGGGGCCGCCGAAGCCCTGACCCAGCGGGTCGCCGCCCTGGATCATGAAGCCGGAGATGATCCGGTGGAAGATCGTGCCGTCGTAGAGCTTGTCGGTGGTCTTCTGCCGGGTGGCCGGGTGCGTCCACTCACGGCGGCCCTCGGCCAGGTCCGCGAAGTTCGCGACCGTCTTGGGCGCGTGGTCCGGGAACAGGTCGACGGTGATGTCGCCGTGGTTGGTGTGCAGCACCGCGCGGCGGGCGGGCGAGGTCGATTCGGTCACGCCGTCCACTCTCCCATCCCGCGTGCGGGGGGGCCGGGGCCCGCCCCCACGCCGGGGGGGGGCTCAGGGCCGGGCCTCCACGACCAGGTTGAACGGCGTGCTCGCCGCACGGCGCACCCGCGTGAAGCCGGCCTCGCGCAGCAGCGCCGTCAGCCGGGCCTCGCCGGCCTGGGCGCCGAGCGCGGTCGCGGGCGGCGCGGTCTTGGAGTGTGCGACGCAGATCGCCGTGGACGCCGTGTAGTACAGCCGGCCGACCGGGTTCAGGTTGTCCTCCAGCCGGTCCCCCGCGAAGGGCTCGACCAGCATGAAGACGCCGTCGTCGGCGAGCGCCTCGCGGATGTGCCGCGCCGCGCCCAGCGGGTCGGGCATGTCGTGCAGCGCGTCGAAGACGGTCACCAGGTCGTACCCGGTGCCCGGGAAGTCCGCGGCCGTGGCCACCTCGAACGACACCCGGTGGGTGAGGCCGGCGTCGCCCGCCCGCTTGCCCGCCACCTCGACCGAGCCCCGGTGGTAGTCGAAGCCGGTGACCGTGGCGGCCGGGTAGGCCTGCGCCATGAGCAGGCTGGAGGCGCCGTGGCCGCAGCCGACGTCGGCCACCCGCGCGCCGCTGCGCAGCCGCTCCTCGACGCCGTCGAGCGCGGGGATCCACGACGGGACCAGCGCGGCGGCGTAGCCGGGCCGGAAGAAGCGCTCGGTGCCCTCGAACAGCTCCGGGTCGTGCCGGTGCCAGGCGAAGCCGCTGCCGGTGCGCACGGCCTCGGTCACCGGCTCGACGTTGCGGGCCAGCGCCACCGGGAGGTGGAAGGCCGCGGCGGCCTGCATGCCGTCGGGCGCGGCGAGCAGGAAGGCCTGCTCCTCGGTGAGCGAGAAGCGCTCGGTGTCCGGGTCGTAGGTGACGTAGCCGCCGGCGGCCTGGCCGGACAGCCACTCGCGGACGTGCCGCTCGTCGACGCCGGCCTGCCGGGCGACGTCCTCCGGCGTCGCGGGCATGACCGCGGCGAGCGCCTGGTAGAGGCCGAGCCGGTCGCCGATGACGGCGTTGACGGCGTGGAAGCCCGCCCCGACGTCGGTGACGAAGCGGCCGAGCAGGGCATCGAGGCGGTCCTGGTCGATGGTCATGGCCATCCCCTGGGGGTGCGGGTGGGTGCGGGGAGCCCGCGGGGCGGGCCCGGGGTGCGCCGACGGCCCGGGGCCGGGGGCGCGGGAGGGCGGCCGCGTCACGGCCGCCCGGCGCCGGCCTGCTGCTGCGCAGGCAGCCGGGACACTGGCCCCGCTGCCGGGCCGTCGTCAACGGAGACGCTCCCGGCTCGCCCGGCCCCGCCGCGGTCGGCCAGCCGGCAGGCCAGCGCCACCGCCGCGAGGCCGGCGACGACCCACCACGGGTGCGCGAAGGCCGCCTCCTCCACGTCGGCGAGCGGATCGGCGAGCAGGCCCAGCCGGTCGAGGGCCCACCCGGTGGCCGCCGCCAGCGCGACCGCCGCCCCGGCCAGGCGGAGCACCGGGTACCAGCGGGTGCGCGAGGCCAGGTACAGCGACGGGAAGACCAGGGCGACGGCGGCCAGCTGCGCGAGCTCGACGCCGACGTTGAAGGCCAGCAGCGCGGGCACCGACGCCGAGCCGTCCAGCCCGAGGTCGGTGAGGATCCCGGCGAAGGCGAGGCCGTGCACCAGCCCGAAGCCGCCGGCGACGAGGACCTCGCCGCGGCGGGCCAGCGGACGGACGGCGTGCACCGCCGCCACGCCCACCGAGACCGCGATGAGCACCTCGACCGGTGCCGACGGCACCGTCACCCAGCCGAGCGCGGCCGCGAGGAGGGTCAGCGAGTGCCCGGCGGTGAACGCGGTGACGACGGCGAGGACGCGGCGCAGCGCGGGCAGCAGGCCCTCCCGGCGCTGCCAGTGGCCCGCGCGCACGACCAGCGGCGCCACCAGCAGCAGGGTGAGCAGGAAGAGCAGGTGGTCGGCGCCCTCGAGGACGTGGTGCAGGCCGTACCCGACCATGTCGGCCGGCCCCGTCGAGGCGGTCTCCCCCACCTGCAGGCTGCCGTCGGTGGCGGTGAGGACCCCCGCGGTGGAGATGTCCCCCGCCGCGTCGGTGAGCACGACGACGGCCTCGTGCGACGGCACCGCGTCGATGACGCCGTCGTAGGCGAGCGTGAAGGCGGACGGGTCGGCGCCGGCGGGGTCGAGGGTGACGGTCGCGCTGAGGGACTCGATGCCCTCCACGGACTCGCGGACGACGTCGGACCACGTCTCGCTCCACACGGTGCCGTCGGCGCCGGCGACCGTCAGGTGCTCGCCGAGGTAGGCCGTGACCGCGTCGGCGTAGGAGGCGACGTCGGTACTGCTGGTGTGGTCGGTGCCCAGTGCCTGGTCGAGGGTCTCGAGGGCGACGCTGACGGTGACCTCGACGGAGTCCTCGCCGACCACCGCGGACAGCGTGCTGCTCCCGAGGCTGTGCGCGCTCGCGACGCCGGGGGCAAGCAGCACGAGGCCGCCGGCGAGGACGGTCGTCAGGGCGGCGGTCCCGGCGGCCGGGAGGAGGGCGCGGCGCAGGCGGGCGCGCCGGGGCTGGGAGGACATGGGTCCCGAGGGTGCGGAGCGGTCCTGGCAGCACCCGGGGAGCGGGCTGTGGACGCGTGCAGGGACCCCGCAGCGACCTCCCGGGCGGTGTCCAGCCTGCGTCCAGGCGGCCACCGGAGTCTCGGCCTCGACCGACTCACCCCGAACCGAGATGAGCCACCCGTGAAGCTCCGCACGACCCTCGCCGCCCTCCTGCTCACCGCCGTCGTCCCCGTCGCCGCCGCCTGCGGCACGACCGCCGAGGCGGCCTCCACGACGACCGGCACGAGCACGTCGGCCAGCACCGAGAGCAGCACCACCGACACCGGGTTCCCCGGCGGAGGAGGCCAGGGCGGCGGCCCCGGCGGCATCGACGTCTCCTCCGTCGACACCGAGGCCGAGCTCGTCGAGCTCGTCCAGGAGGCCTACGGCGACGTCGGCCTCGACCTGCACCGCGGCCACCAGCCCGTACAGGACGTGCTCGACGAGGTGCTGACCATCAGCCACGACGAGCTGCACGTCCGGATGGACGCCGGGCAGAACCTGGCCGCCGTCGCCGAGGACCTCGGCATCGACCCGCAGGAGCTCGTCGACGCGCTGACGGACTCCTGGGGGACGGCGATCGACGCCGTGCTCGCCTCGGGTGAGATCACCGAGGACGAGGCCGAGCAGTACCGGGCGGCGCTCGAGGAGGCGTTCAGCTTCCGCGTGCACTGGGACGGCGAGGAGGCGACGCCGACCTTCTCCGGCCTGGACGCCTGAGACGCCTGAGACGCCTGACCGTGGCGGCCGGCGCCCTCCGGACGGGGGCGCCGGCGGGCGGAGTGGAGACGAGGGGAATCGAACCCCTAACCCCCGCCTTGCAAAGGCGGTGCTCTGCCAATTGAGCTACGTCCCCGGGGCGGCCCCGTCGCGGGGGCCGCGGGTCAGCGGGTGGTGGGGCGGCTGACGGCCTGCGGGCCGTTGGTGGCCTCGTGCCACAGGTCGGCCTCGCCCTTGCCCGCGCCGGCGGAGCGACGGCGGACGGCGACGACGGCACCGGCCGCCGCGGCGACCAGGGCCAGCTGCTTGAGCACTCGGTACCTCCTGGGGACGACCGCGGCGCCGGACGGGGCCGCGCTGCCGCGGTGCTCGGGGCACCGGTACACGGGTGGGCCTGGGAGGACTTGAACCTCCGGCCTCATCCTTATCAGGGATGCGCTCTAACCGCCTGAGCTACAGGCCCGTGAACCTCGACCAGCTTACAAGGGCGTCCCGGGGCCCCGGCGGGCGGGGCCCCGGAGCGTCCTAGTCGCGCTCGGCGAGGGTGACCTCCAGGCCGCCGACGAGGTCGGCGCAGAGGTTGTAGATGAACGCCGCGACGGTGCACAGCGCGGTCATGAGCACGATGTTGATCGCGCCGATGACGGCCGCGCCGCCGAAGACGATGCCCGGGGTGATGACGTCGCCGCCGCCCTCGCCGCCGGACGCGGTGCCCAGCTGGCCGAACAGGTCGTTGAGGGTGTCGAAGACGCCCAGGCCGGACAGGACGCCGAAGAGGATCCCGACCGCGACCATCCAGATGAAGAACATCGCGATCGACACGACCAGCGAGATCTTCAGCGCCGACCAGGTGTCGATGTGCCGCAGCTGCAGGCGGGCCCGGCGCGGGCCGCGGTTGCCGCGGTTCTTGGCGGGCCGGCCGGCCTGCGGGGCAGGCTGCTGCGCCGCCTGCTGCGAGGCCTGCTGCTGGGGGACCTGCTGGTGCGGGGCGTGCTGCACCGGCTGCTGGGGAGCCTGGTGGGGAGCCTGCTGGGGCGCCCGGCCGGCCGCGGGCGGTACCGCCTGGCCGGCCGACGGCGGCGGCACGGTCGCGTCGGCCGGGACGCCCGCCTGCTGCGCCGGCACCTGCCCGCTGATCGGCTTGGTCAGCGACGCCGCCGGACCGGACGGGGCGGCACCCGGGGAGCCCGCACCGGCGGGGGCGGCCCCCACGGCGGACGCGCCGGCCGGGGCTGCCGGCGTCTGCCCGGTCGCGGGCGCCGAGCCCGTCGCCGGGGCTCCGTCCGCTCCGGCTGCGCCCTCCGGGCGGACCCCGGTGCGCACCGCCTGCGGCCGGTCGCTCATGCCGTTCTCCCGTTCGCCTGCGGCCCTCGCCGCGCTCTCGCGCCCGGGGTGCCCGGCGGGGAGCCGGTGGCGCCCGGGCGCCGGTCGTGTCCGTCAGCGGGAGCCGGGGGCGCGTGGCGGCCGGAGGCCACCACGCGCCGTGCTCCCGGTCTCACCCTAGGCGGCGGGCTCGTCGTTGTCCGTCGTCCGCGCGATCGCCACGATCGTCACGTCCTCGGGCAAGTTCATGAGCTTGACACCCATGGTGGCCCGGTCCTTGTTGTGGCGCACCCCGTTGACCGGGGTCCGGATGACGCCGCCGCCGGAGGTGATGGCGTACAGCTCGTCGCCCAGCCGCACCGCCAGGGCCCCGACCAGCGCGCCCTTGCGCGCCTTGGGGTCGGCGGTGAGCACGCCCTTCCCGCCGCGGCCCTGCGGCGGGTAGTTCTCGATGCCGGTGCGCTTGGCGAAGCCGCGCTCGGTGGCGACGAGGACGTCGACGCCCTCCTCGACGACCATCATCGACAGCAGCCGGTCGCCGGGGGACAGCGCGATGCCGCGGACGCCCTCGGTGGCCCGGCCCATCGGCCGCAGCGTCGCGTCGTCGGCCTTGAACCGGATCGACATCGCCGAGCGGGTGACCAGCAGCAGGTCCTGCTCCGGGTCGATGAGCGCCGCACCGACCAGCTCGTCGCCCTCGCGCAGGTTGATGGCGATGACGCCGCCGCTGCGCGGGGAGTCGAAGTCCGACAGCCGGGTCTTCTTGACCTGCCCGTTCGCGGTGGCCAGGACCAGGTACGGCGCGACGCCGTAGTCCTTGATCTGCATGACCTGGGCGATCTTCTCGTCGGGCTGGAAGGCCAGGAGGTTGGCCACGTGCTGGCCGCGCGCGGTGCGGTTGGCCTCGGGCAGCTCGTAGGCCTTGGCCCGGTACACCCGGCCCTTGGTCGTGAAGAACAGGATCCAGTCGTGGGTGGAGCCCACGAAGAAGTGGTCGACGAGGTCGTCCTGCTTGAGCTGGGCGCCCATGACGCCCTTCCCGCCGCGGCGCTGGGACCGGTAGAGGTCGCTCTTGGTCCGCTTGGCGTAGCCGGTGCGGGTGATGGTGACGACGACCTCCTCCTCCGCGATGAGGTCCTCCATCGTCACGTCGCCGTCGTTGGCGATGAACTTCGTGCGCCGGTCGTCGCCGTACTTCTCGACGATCTCGGCCAGCTCGTCGCGGATGATCTGCCGCTGGCGCTCCGGGGAGTCGAGGATCGCCTGCAGGTCGGCGATGCGGGCCTCGATCTCGGCGAGCTCGTCCATGATCCGCTGGCGCTCGAGGGCGGCCAGCCGGCGCAGCTGCAGGTCGAGGATCGCGACGGCCTGCACCTCGTCGACGTCGAGGAGCTCCATCAGGCCCGTCCGCGCGGCCTCGGCGGACTCGCTGTTGCGGATGAGCGCGATGACGGCGTCGAGCTGGTCGAGGGCCTTGGCGTAGCCGCGCAGGATGTGCGCGCGCTCCTCGGCCTTGCGCAGCCGGTAGCGGGTCCGCCGCTGGATGACCTCGATCTGGTGGTCGACGTACAGGCGGACGAGCTCGTCGAGGCGCAGCGTCCGCGGGACGCCGTCGACGATCGAGAGCATGTTGCAGCCGAAGGACGTCTGCAGCTGGGTGTGCTTGTAGAGGTTGTTCAGCACGACCTTGGCCACGGCGTCGCGGCGCAGGGTGATGACCAGCCGGCGGCCCACGCGGTCGCTGGACTCGTCGGCGATCTCGCTGATGCCCTGCAGCCGGCCGTCCTTGACCGCGTCGGCGATCGCCTCGGCCAGGTTGTCCGGGTTGACCTGGTAGGGCAGCTCGGTGACGACGAGCTGCACCCGGCCGCGGGAGTCCTCCTCGACGGTGACCACCGCGCGCATGCGGACCGAGCCGCGGCCGGTGCGGTAGGCGTCCTCGATGCCGTCGCGGCCCACGATCAGGCCGTAGGTGGGGAAGTCAGGGCCCTTGATCCGCTCCATGCACGCGGTGAGGGCCTCCTCCGGCTCGGCGTCGGGGTGCTCGAGCACCCAGAACACCGCCTCGGCGACCTCGCGCAGGTTGTGCGGCGGCATGTTGGTGGCCATGCCGACGGCGATGCCGGCCGAGCCGTTGATGAGCAGGTTGGGGATGCGCCCCGGCAGGACCAGCGGCTCCTGGTTCTTGCCGTCGTAGTTGGGCTGGAAGTCGACGGTCTCCTCGTCGATGTTGGCCAGCATCTCCATGGCCAGCGGCGTCAGCCGGGCCTCGGTGTAGCGCATGGCCGCCGCCGGGTCGTTGCCCGGGGAGCCGAAGTTGCCCTGGCCGTCGACCAGCGGGTAGCGCATGGACCAGGGCTGGGCCAGCCGCACGAGGGCGTCGTAGATGGAGCTGTCGCCGTGCGGGTGGTAGTTACCCATGACCTCGCCGACGACGCGGGCGCACTTGACGTAGCCGCGGTCGGGGCGGAAGCCCTGGTCGTACATGGCGAACAGCACCCGGCGGTGCACCGGCTTGAGGCCGTCGCGCACCTCGGGCAGCGCGCGGCCCACGATCACGCTCATCGCGTAGTCGATGTAGGACCGCTGCATCTCCTGCTGGAGGTCGACCGGCTCGACGCGGTCGCGGTACGGGGTCTCGGTCACGTTCGGGTCTCCACAGGTCGGTGCACAGTCGGTGGACGAAGTCGCAGGTCAGCGACGTGTGGCAGGCCACCGGGAGGACCCCTCCCGGTGGCCTGCGCGTCACACGCCGCCGGTCTCAGACATCGAGGAAGCGGACGTCCTTGGCGTTGCGGGTGATGAAGCTGCGGCGGGCGTCGACGTCCTCGCCCATCAGCACGCTGAACAGCTCGTCGGCGGTGGCGGCGTCCTCGAGCGTGACCTGCAGCAGGATGCGGGTCTCGGGGTTCATCGTGGTCTCCCACAGCTCGGTCGCGTTCATCTCGCCGAGACCCTTGAACCGCTGGATCGCGTCGTCCTTGGGCAGCTTGCGGCCGGCCTCGGCACCCGCCTTGAGGACGGCGTCGCGCTCCTTGTCGGTGTAGACGTACTCGTCGCCGAACTTGCCGCCCCACTTGATCTTGTACAGCGGCGGCTGGGCCAGGTAGACGTGCCCGGCCTCGACCAGCGGCCGCATGAAGCGGAACAGCAGGGTGAGCAGCAGCGTGCGGATGTGCTGGCCGTCGACGTCGGCGTCGGCCATCAGGACGATCTTGTGGTACCGCAGCTTCGACAGGTCGAACTCGTCGTGGATGCCGGTGCCGAAGGCGGTGATCATCGACTGGACCTCGTTGTTCTTGAGGACCCGGTCGATGCGCGCCTTCTCGACGTTGATGATCTTGCCGCGGATCGGCAGGATCGCCTGGAACATCGAGTCGCGGCCGGACTTGGCCGAACCGCCGGCGGAGTCACCCTCGACGATGTAGATCTCCGAGGCCCGCGGGTCGGTGGAGCGGCAGTCGGCCAGCTTGCCCGGCAGCGAGTTGTTGCTCAGCAGGTTCTTGCGGGCGAGCTTGCGCGCGTCCTGCGCCGCGCGGCGGGCGCGGGCGGCCGAGGCGGCCTTGGTGATGATGGTCTTGGCCTCGGTCGGGTTGGCCTCGAACCAGTGCGAGATCTGCTCGTTGCAGATGCGCTGGACGAAGCCCTTGACCTCGGTGTTGCCGAGCTTGGTCTTCGTCTGGCCCTCGAACTGCGGGTCGCCGATCTTGACCGAGACGATCGCGGCCAGGCCCTCGCGGATGTCCTCGCCGGTGAGCTTCTCGTCCTTCTCCTTGAGGAGCTTCTTCTCGACGGCGTACCGGTTGACGATCGACGTCAGCGCGGTGCGGAAGCCCTCCTCGTGGGTGCCGCCCTCGTGCGTGTTGATCGTGTTGGCGAACGAGTAGACCGACTCCGAGTAGGCGTCGGACCACTGCATCGCGACCTCGACGCTCATCCGCATGTCGTTCTTGCCGGTGCCCTCGGCGCCGAAGCCGACGATCGAGCGGTGGATCGGCGTCTTCTTGGCGTTGATGTGGCGGACGTAGTCCTCGAGGCCGCCGTCGTACCGGTAGGTGATCTCGGTCGGCTCGAAGGCGGCGTCCTCGCTGCCGGGCGCCGGCGCCGCGTCGGCGACCGAGGTCTCCTCGGCCAGGCCGGTCTCGGCCTTGCCGCTGCCGGGCCGCTCGTCGCGCAGGACGATCGTCAGGCCCTTGTTGAGGAAGGCCATCTCCTGCAGCCGGCGGCTGATCGTGTCGAACGAGTAGGTCGTCGTCTCGAAGATGTCGCCGTCGGCCCAGAAGGTGATCTGGGTGCCGCGCTTGGTGGTGGGGCCGACCTCCTCGAGCGGGCCCGGCTTGGCCATCGCGTAGGACTGGTGCCACTCCCGGCCGTCGCGCCAGATGCGCACGTCGAGCGCGGTGGACAGCGCGTTGACGACGGTGACGCCGACGCCGTGCAGACCGCCGGAGACCGCGTAGCTCTTGCCGTCGAACTTGCCGCCGGCGTGCAGCACGGTCATGACGACCTCGACCGTGGGGCGCTTCTCGCGCGGGTGCATGTCGACCGGGATGCCGCGGCCGTTGTCCTCGACGCGGACGCCGCCGTCGGCCAGCAGCGTGACGCGGACGGTGTCGCAGAAGCCGGCCAGCGCCTCGTCGACGGAGTTGTCGACGACCTCCCACACCATGTGGTGCAGGCCGCGCTCACCGGTGGAGCCGATGTACATGCCGGGCCGCTTGCGGACCGCCTCGAGCCCCTCGAGGACGGTGATGGAGCTGCCGGAGTAGCTGGTGTCGGTCTGGGTCCGAGCGACCACGTGGGGCCCTTCTGTCGAGCAGCCGGCGCGCCGGCCCTCCCGTTGCGGGAGGGGCTCCGAGGGCGCACAGCGCCGCTCAGCCGGATGCTGGGGATTCCTGGCCTCCATGTTACCGGGTCCACCGACAGGAACGGCGTCACGCAGCCCCTGACGTCCGTTCTGCGCCACTCGCGGCACCGGCTGCACCACCGGTGTTGCCCCCGGGCCCGACACGCCCGCCCAGGGGCGCTGGGCGGGTCGCGCGTTCCACGTGGAACGCGCGCCGGGTCAGACCAGGAGCTGGGCGGCGGCGAGCTCGCGGTAGAGCGGGCTCGCGTCGACGAGCTCGGCGTGCGTCCCGCGGGCGACGACCCGGCCGCCGTCGAGGACGACGATCTGGTCGCTGTCGAGGACGGTGGACAGCCGGTGGGCGACGACGAGCAGCGCCCGGTCGGCGGCAGCGGCGGCCAGCGTCTCCCGCAGCAGGTTCTCGTTGCGGGCGTCGAGGCTGGCGGTCGGCTCGTCGAGCAGCAGCAGCGCCGGGCGGGCCAGCAGCGAGCGCGCGATCGCCAGCCGCTGCCGCTCGCCGCCGGACAGCAGCACGCCCTCGTCGCCGACCGGCACGTCGAGCCCGCGCGGGGAGCGCTGCACCACGCCGGTGAGGCCGACGTCGGCGAGCACCGCCCACAGCTCGTCGTCGGCGGCGTCGGGCGCGGCCAGCAGCAGGTTCTCCCGCACCGTGCCGGCCAGCACCGGGGCCTCCTGCTCGACGTAGCCGAGCTGTGCGCGCAGGGCCGCCCGCGGCAGCTCGCGGACGTCGGTGCCCGCCCACCGGATCGTGCCGCCCGACAGCGGGTAGAAGCCCTCGACCAGCGCCAGCACCGTCGACTTGCCCGCACCCGACGGGCCGACCAGCGCGACACGGCTGCCGGCCGGCACCGACAGCGAGACCCCGTCGAGGACGCGGGTGCCGTCGGGGTAGGCGAACGAGACGCCGTCGAGCTCGAGCAGCGGCACGCCGGCAGGCGGGGTGCGCGGGGCGGAGGTGGTGGCCCCGCCGACCTCGGCGACGTCGTCGCGCTCGGGCTCGAGGACCAGCACCTCCTGGATGCGGGCCAGCGCGCCGAGGCCGGTCTGCAGCTGCGTCCAGGCACCGACGGCCTGGCCCAGCGGCATGACCAGCAGGAACAGGTAGAGGATGAACGCGACCAGGTCGGCGACGGCGATCGAGCCGGTGGCCACCCGGTAGCCGCCGAGGCCGAGGACGGCGAGGAACGCGCCCTGGACGGCGATGGAGCCGGCCGGCGCCACGAGCGCCTCCACCCGGGCCACCGAGACCCCGGCCCGGTAGGCCCGCTCGGCGCTGGCGCCGACGGTGCCGACCTCCCGCGCGGTGGCGCCACTGGCCCGGATGGTGCGCACCGCCGACAGCGCCCGCTCGACGGCCGCCGTCATCGCGCCGACCTCCTCCTGGGCCCGGCGCGACAGCTTCCGGATCCGCCGGCTGCTCGCCACGACCACGGTCAGGCCGACCGCGACGGCGGTCACCGTGACCAGGAGCAGCCAGACGTCGACCAGCGCCATGGCCACCAGCGCGCCGACCGCCACGACCGCCGAGCCGACCACCTCGACCACACCGGAGGTCACCGTGGCGCGCAGCAGCGTGGTGTCGGCGCCCACCCGGGACATCAGGTCGCCGGTGCGCCGCCGGTCGTACTCGGCGACGGGCAGCCGCAGCAGCCGGTCGGCGACGGTCCGGCGGGTGGTGAGGACGACGCCCTCCCCCGTGCGCTGCAGCAGGTAGGACTGGAACGCGTTCAACACCGCGCCCGCCACCAGGACCAGCAGCAGCGCCGCGACGGCGGGCAGCAGGGGGCGCCCGGCGCCGACGGCGGAGATGACCCGGCCGGTGAGCGCGGGCTGGGCCAGCGCCGCCGCCGCGCCCACCAGCGACAGCCCGGCGGCGGCCAGGAGCGCCCGCCGGTGCGGGCGCACCAGCGGCAGGAGCTCGCGCAGCCCCGCGGCCGGCGCCGGCCCGGGAGCGGCCGGCCCCGGAGCGGCCGGCTCGGCGGTCTGCCCGGCGGTCTGCCCGGCGGCGGGCTGCCCGGGGGTGGTCACGGTGCGGACGCCGGCCGGCCGCGGCTCAGGCGGCGCCGGCCAGGGCGGCGACCATCGCCGTCAGCAGCCGGGCGTGGTGCTCGATGAGGGCGGGCCGGTGCCCGTCGGGGCGGACGGCGGCCAGGTGGCCGGCGGCCGCCCAGAACTCGTCACCGTCGTCGCTGCGCAGCAGCAGGTCGCGCACGACCGGGTCGGCGACCAGCCGGCGCACCGCCGGGCCGTCCTCGGCGGTGAGCAGCACCCACCGGTCGTCGAGCGCCTGGTCGCCGCTGGGCACGTGCAGCAGCCCGCCGGTGCGGTGCCGCCAGAACCGCGCCGGGGACAGCCGCAGCCCGGGCGGCAGGGGCACCAGCACCGGCGCGGCGGTGACCGCCCACTCCGGCACGGTGTGGCGCTTGTCGGTGTAGACGACGTCGAAGGCGACGAGCTCGAGGTTCCCGGAGCGGCCGCGCATCACCCCGGCCGCGCGGTGGTCGCGGGTGGCGCGCACCGGCGCGCTGACGACCAGCTCGGCGAGGACCGCGTCCTCGGGGGCGGTACCGTCGGAGATCGTCCAGCCGTGCTGCAGCGCCCAGCCCTGCGCGCCGACCGTGTCGCCCCGGTAGGCGAAGACCTGCTCGACGACGCCCGGCGTCCGCTGCCGCGGGGCGGCCGGGGACCAGGACACCACCGGCCCGCCGGCCGCCGGGTCGCGCCGGTCGCCGTCCGGGGCCGTCTCCCCGTCCCCGGGGTGGGCCTCCTCCCGGCGCTCGTCGCCGAGGTGGGCCGGCTCCTGCCAGCGGGGGTCGTCGTCCCGGCGGTCGTCGGGGCGCTCGTCTCCGGAGCCGCTGTCCCGGGGGCTGCTCATCGCTGCACCGTCCTCATCCGTACGTGTCGCGGGGCCCCCGACCGCGGACCGACCGCGGACCCTTCTTCCAGCTCGGGGCCGTCGGTCCGACAACGCGCAGCCGGGTCACGACGTCCCCGCCCACCGAGGCGCGCAGCTTGGCCAGGATCGTCGGCGCGAGCAGCCGCAGCTGGGTGGCCCAGGCGGTGGACTCGGCGACGACGAGCAGCTCGCCCTCGGTGAGGGTCTCCGGCCGGCAGTGCGCGGCGATGTCCGGGCCGACCAGCGCCGACCAGCGGCCGAACACCGCCCCGACGCGGGTCTGCTCGGTCCAGTCCTGGGTGTTCACCAGCGAGTCGACCAGCCTGCCCAGGGGCTGCGGGTCGTCGTCGCCGGGGCGCGGGCCGCTCCACCGCCGGCGCGGGCCGGCCACCCGGCGGCGGGTCGGCGCGGGCCGCGCCGCGGAGGCCGCGCGGGCCGCCTCCAGCGCGGCGCGGGCGATGTCGCTCGGCCGGGCCGGCCGGTCCTCGCTCACGGGGCGCCCTCCTCGTCGTCGGCCGGGTTCTCGACCGTCAGGATCGCGTGTCCCCCGCCGACCTCCACGCGGGCGCCCCGGAGCTCCGGCGGCACGTCGTCGAGGACGGCGGCGGTGATGAGCGTCTGCTCGGCGGCGCGGGCGACCTCGGACAGCGCGGCCCGCCGCCCGGCGTCGAGGGTGGCGAAGACGTCGTCGAGGACGAGCACCGGCTCCTCGCCGTCGGCGCGCAGCAGCGCGAAGCAGCCGAGCTTGAGGGCCAGGGCCAGCGACCAGGACTCCCCGTGGCTGGCGAAGCCCTTGGCCGGCGCGGGTCCGAGGTGCAGCACGAGGTCGTCGCGGTGCGGGCCGACCAGCGTCATGCCGCGGTCGACCTCGTCGCGCCGCCGCTCGGCGATCCGCTCGCGCAGCGCCGCCGACAGCTCGCCCGCGGTCGGCGCGGCCGCGCCCTCGGCCAGCGGAGCGCCGTCACCGGCCAGCGGGACGGTGCTCGTGTACCCGAGGCCGGCGGTCGCCGCGCCCTCGCCGGCGACCGTCGCGTAGGCCCGCGCCACGTGCGGCGCGAGGTCGGCCACCAGCGCCAGCCGGGCGGCCAGCAGCTGCCCGCCGAGGTCGACGAGGTGGGCGTCCCAGACGTCGAGCGTCGCCAGCGCGTCGCCGCGGGCCATCCGCGCGGTCTTGAGCAGGGCGTTGCGCTGCTTGAGCACCCGCTCGTAGTCGCTGCGGACCCCGGCCAGCCGCGGCGTCCGGCTGACCAGCAGGTCGTCGAGGAACCGGCGCCGCTCGGCCGGGTCGCCGCGGACCAGCGCGAGGTCCTCCGGGGCGAACAGCACGCTCTTCACCAGGCCGAGCAGCTCCCGCGGCCGGGCCAGCGGCGAGCGGTTGACCCGCACGCGGTTGGCCCGGCCGGGGTTGATCTCCACCTCGACGAGCAGCTCGCGGTCCTCCCGGCGCAGCGCCGCCCGGACCACCGCCTGCGGCGCGCCGTGGCGCACCAGCGGCGCGTCGCCGGAGACCCGGTGGCTGCCCATGGTCGCGAGGTAGCCGACCGCCTCGACGAGGTTGGTCTTGCCCTCGCCGTTGCGCCCGACGAACACCGTCGGTCCCGGCCGCAGGGCGAGGTCGACCTTGTCCCAGCTGCGGAACCCGACGAGCTGCAGGTGCCGGACGTACACCTCAGTCCCGGTCGGGGAGGGAGGTCACGCGGGCTTCTCCATCTCCTCGGAGCCGGCCGCCTCGACGGCGTGCACCGCGTGCCCGCCGAACTGGTTGCGCAGCGCGGCGACCGCCTTCATGGTCGGCGAGTCCTCCTGGCGCGAGGAGAAGCGGGCGAACAGCGACGCCGCGATCGTGGGCATCGGGACGGCGTTCTCGATGGCCTCCATGACCGTCCAGCGCCCCTCGCCGGAGTCCTCGGCGTAGCCCCGGATGCGGTCGAGGCGCGGGTCCTCCTGCAGCGCCTTGACCAGCAGGTCCAGCAGCCAGGACCGGATGACGGTGCCCTGCGTCCAGGAGGCGATGACGCCCGGCACGTCCTCGACGACGTCGACGGCGGCCAGCAGCTCGTAACCCTCGCCGTAGGCCTGCATGAGCGCGTACTCGATGCCGTTGTGGACCATCTTCGCGTAGTGGCCCGCGCCCACCGGGCCGGCGTGCACGAAGCCGACGCCGGGCATCGGCTCACCGCGCTCGTCGTGCGGCGCGGGCGGGCGGAGGGCGTCGAACACCGGCTGCACCTTGGCGACGTCGTCCTTCGAGCCGCCCACCATCAGCGCGTAGCCGTTCTCCAGCCCCCAGACGCCGCCGGAGACGCCGCAGTCGAGGTAGCCGATGCCCTTCTCGGCCAGCAGGTCGGCGTGCACCTTGTCGTCGGTGAACTTGGAGTTGCCGCCGTCGACGACGACGTCGCCGGGCTCGAGCAGCTCACCGAGCTCGCGCACCGTCTGCCGGGTCGGCTCCCCCGCGGGGACCATCACCCACACCACGCGCGGGGCGGAGAGCGCGCCGACCAGCCCCTCGAGGCTGTCGACGTCCCGCTTGCCGGGCGCCCGGTCGTAACCCACGACCTCGTGACCGGCGCGGCGCAGCCGCTCGGCCATGTTGCCGCCCATCTTGCCCAGCCCGATCAGCCCCAGCTGCACGGCTCTTCCTCTCGTCGCACACCGTCGTCGTCATGCGGGCGCACGCGCCGGTGCGGGTGCCCGCGGGTGCGGTGCCCGGGCGCACGGCCCGGGACACCTCCGTGGAGAGCCCGATCGGGCCCCGTCCTGCGGTCTCGGATCAGCCGGGCAGACGCACCGGCATGATCAGGTACCGGTAGCTGCCGGGCCGCTCGGCCGGGCGCTCGCCGCCGTCGTCGTCGGTGGCCGGCTCCTCGACGCCGGAGAGCACCGCGGGCTTGAGCGGGCTGGTGAAGTCCATCCGCGCGCGGCTCGTGTGCACCGCGGCGAGCCCGTCGAGCAGGAACGTCGGGTTGAAGCCGATCGTCAGCGGCTCCCCGTCGAACTCGACGTCGCAGCGCTCCTCGGCCTGCCCCTCGTCGTCGCTGCCGCCGGCGCGCAGGGTGACCTGGCCGAGGGTGAACTCGCAGCGCAGCGGCGTCCCCCGCTCGGCGACCAGCGCCACGCGCTTGGCGGCGTCGGTGAACTGCGCGACCGGCAGTGTGGCGTTGGCCGCGGACTCGCTGGGCATGATCGCGCGGTACTTGACGAACTCGGCGTCGAGCAGCCGGGTGGTGGTCTGCCGGTCCTTGCCCGACAGGCCCAGGATGCCCTCGCCGGAGCCACCCGAGGACAGCGAGACGGTGATCTCCGGTCCGCTGGTGAGCGTGCGGGCGGCGTCGGCGAGCGTGCGCGCCGGGACCAGCACCGCCGCCGAGGTGCCCGGGGTGTCCGGGCGCCAGGCGAACTCGCGCACCGCGAGCCGGTAGCGGTCGGTGGCGGCCAGGGTCACCCGGTCGTCGTCGATCTCCAGGCGGACGCCGGTGAGCATGGGCAGGGTGTCGTCGCGGCCGGCGGCGACGGCGACCTGGCCGACCGCCTCGGCGAAGACGTCGCTGTCGACCACGCCGGCCGACGAGGGCATCGACGGCAGCGACGGGTAGTCCTCGACCGGCAGCGTCGGCAGGCTGAAGCGTGCGTTGCCACAGGTGATGGCCAGGCGCGGCCCGTCGGCGCGGATGTCGACCGGCTGCGGCGGCAGGGCGCGGGTGATCTCGGCGAGCAGCCGGCCCGGGACGAGCACCTGACCGCTCTCGGCGGCCTGCACGTCGACCTCGGCGCGGGCGGAGACCTCGTAGTCGAAGCCGGACACCGACAGCTGGCTGCCGTCGACCTCGAGCTTGATGCCGGCGAGGACGGGCACCGACGGCCGTGGCGGGAGGCTGCGCGCCGTCCACGCGACGGCATCGGCGAGCACCTCGCGTGTCACCCGGAACTCCATGACCGACCCACCCCAGCTCTGCACGGTCCACTGCTGTCTCTGCGCACTCCTCCCCGGCGTCCGTGCTCACCGGGGCGGTGCTGTCCGTCCTGCTCGGTTCATCGTGCCCGTCGGTGCACGGCCGGGGGAACCCGGGACCCGATCAGGTGTCCCGTCGTGCCCTCGTCGTCGCTCGTCCCTGCTCCTGGAGGCCCCCGGGCCGGACCTTCCCCACCCCTACTGGGGTTCAAGGAAATCTCGATCTCTATCCCTCATCTCCGTCATCACCGGTGTGGAAGCTGGGGATCGAGGCCCTTCGCGCAGGTCAGCGCCCGAGTCGACATGTTGGCCCGCTGTGGGGAACCGGCGTCCGGTTGTTGTCGACACGTGGACATCTCGACGGCCGTGCACAACGCCCCCCGCGGATCCACGTCCTGTCCCCGTCACACCCCCGGGATGTCCCCAGTCCGTGCCCAGGCCCGCCGGCGACGACCGCGCCGCGGGCGCCGGGACGTGGGGACGGCGGCCCCCGGGCAGGGCGAAACCGCAGGTCGGGACGGGAGGGAGGGGCTCCGTACACACACTGGGGAGTTCCCTGGGGACGGCACCCGGTGTCAGGCCGTCCGCGGCGGGCGGGTCACGCCGTCATCACGATCTCCCCAGGGTGTGCACATCCCTGGGGACAACTCGGCGCGATGTCGACAGCCGGGAGGCCGGTCACCGCTCGTCAGCCGCGGGACGACGGGCGCCGTCGGGGGCCTCGCGGGCCCCGGTCACCGTCCCACAGCTGTGGACATCCCGCGCGGGATCCACACGTGCCGGCGGGACGGCCGGGGCCCTGCGGTGGCGGGCGCCGGCCGTCCCGGGGACGGGCTACTGGCGGGCGCGGCTCTTGATGCGCGCGGTGAGCTCGGTGACCTGGGTGTAGGTGGCCCGGCGCTCGCTCATGAGGTTGGTGATCTTCTTGACCGCGTGCATGACCGTGGTGTGGTCCTTGCCGCCGAAGGACGCGCCGATCCGCGGCAGGGAGAGCTCGGTGAGCTCCCGGCACAGGTACATGGCGATCTGGCGGGCGTTGACCAGCGTGCGGCTGCGGTTGGAGCCCTGCAGCTCCTCCATCGTCACGGAGAAGTACTCCGCCGTCGCCGCCATGATGATCGCCGCGGTGATCTGCGGGCCCTGCTCGTCGCTGATGAGGTCCTTGAGCACCAGCTCGGCCAGCGGCAGGTCCACCTGCTGCTTGTTGAGGCTGGCGAAGGCGGTGACCCGGATCAGCGCGCCCTCGAGCTCGCGGATGTTGGTCTGCACCTTGCTGGCGATGAACTCCAGCACCGGGTCGGGCACCTGCAGGCGCTCCCCGTAGGCCTTCTTGCGCAGGATCGCGATGCGGGTCTCGAGGTCGGGCGCCTGGACGTCGGTGATGAGGCCCCACTCGAAGCGGGTGCGCAGCCGGTCCTCGAGCGTCGTCAGCTTCTTCGGCGCCCGGTCGGAGGTGATGACGATCTGCTTGCTCGCGTTGTGCAACGTGTTGAAGGTGTGGAAGAACTCCTCCTGCGTCCGCTCGGCGCGCTCCAGGAACTGGATGTCGTCGATGAGCAGGAAGTCGATGTCGCGGTAGCGACGGCGGAAGTCCTCGGCCCGGCCGGAGTGCACCAGGTTGATGAACTCGTTGGTGAACTCCTCGGTGCTCACGTAGCGCACCCGCACGTTGGGGAACATGCGCGCCGCGTAGTGCCCGATCGCGTGCAGCAGGTGCGTCTTCCCCAGCCCGGAGTCGCCGTAGACGAACAGCGGGTTGTAGGCGCGCGCCGGGGCCTCGGCGACGGCGACCGCCGCGGCGTGGGCGAACCGGTTGCTGTTGCCGATGACGAAACTGTCGAAGACGTACTTGGGGTTCAGGCCCGGGTCCAGACCCACGGGCGGGCGGCGGTCGCCGAACAGCGGCACGGCGGCGCTCCCGGCCCGCGCGGGGCCCCGGTCGCGCCGGCCCTCGGGCTCCTCGGCGGGCGGGGCGTCGTCCCCGAGGTCGAAGGGCAGCACCTCGGCGCCCTCCCCCGGCCGGACGCCGCGCCGGCGGCCGCGGCCGCGCACCGCGGGGCTCCAGTCGGTGCCGCCCCACTCCCCCGCGCCGTCGGCGGCCGGCTCGGTGCCCGGGCGGGCCTCGACGGGCCGCGTCGCCTCGTAGCGGGCGGCGTCGGCGTACCTGTCGTCGGTACGGCGGTCCTCGGACCGGCGGTCGTCGGGGTACCTGCCGTCGTCGTAGCGGACGTCGTCGCGGCCGCGCGGCGCCTCGGCCCGGGCGCCGTCGAAGGCGGGCCGGTCGTCGAAGGCGGGGCGGTCGTCGAAGGCGGGGCGGTCGTCGTACCCGGGGGCGTCGTCGTAGGGGGCGCGCCCGAGCGGGCGGGCGTCGCTGCGGACGCCGAACGCGCTGCGGCCGTCGTCGGCCCGCTCGCGGTCCTCGTCGGTGGGCTCCGCGACGGGCGGCGACCACGGGCGGCGGGTCGGTGCCTCGGGCTCGGCGGCGCCGGCCGGGCTGTCCTCCAGCTGGATGGCGACGCCGATGTCGCGGCCGAGCTGCTCGGACAGCGCCTCGGCCAGCACCCGGCGCATGCGCGACTCGAGGACGGTCTGGGTGAACTCGTTGGGGGCGGCCAGCACCGCGGTGCCCCCGACCAGGCCCACCGGCCGGGTCAGGTTGAGCATCGCGTTCTGCTGGCGGGTCAGGCTCGTGGCCAGCCGCTCGCGGACCGAGTCCCAGACCTCCGCCAGGTCCTCCGTGGCATCGGCCATGACCGTGTCCTCCCCAAGCTGGTGCTGTCCCCGTGGTCCGACCGTCCCGCGCGTCCCGGGTCCCCGGTGCCGCGGCGCCCGGGTGTGGACGTCCGGACACACGGGATCCACACGAGTGTCCACAGGCTGTGCACGACCGGCGACACGGCGCCTTGTCGACTCGCCGCTGGCGGGTCGGTCCCGGCGTCGTCGCTGATCGGGAGGGAGGTCGTGATACGGCTCGAGGCGGACGGCGGTCAGGTCGACCGGGTGGTCGGCCCCCGTGCCGGGCAGGTCACCCGGACCGGAGCGACGGCGACGCTAACAGCCCCGTCCACAGCCCGGCAACGACGTCCCGGTGCCCCTGGGGCCCGCGGTGTGCGTGTCGTTCGGCGTGTCGTCCCCCGCCGGTCGGCGCGCCGCCACCAACAGTCCGCCCCGGCAGTGGAGCCTGACGGGTCACGCCGGGCCGGGTCCGCGCCCCGTCCCCGTCCCGGTCGCCCGCCGGGAGGGGCCGTCGCCGGTCCTGGCCGTCCCCGCGGGCGCCCTGGTTATGATGGGCGGAGTCCGTGTACCCGTCGGGGTGCCCGGAGACCAGCCTCCGGGGTCGCGCGGAGCGGCCAGTGCCGTCCCGCCCCGTACCCCGCAGCGTGCCTGCCCACCGGCGGGTCCGCACCACCGACGTCCTGCCGTAGGAGTTCCCCGTGAGCAAGCGCACCTTCCAGCCGAACAACCGCCGCCGGTCCAAGACCCACGGCTTCCGGCTGCGGATGCGCACCCGTGCGGGCCGCGCGATCCTCGCCGGCCGCCGCCGCAAGGGTCGCGAGAAGCTCTCCGCCTGAGGTGCTGCCCGCGCAGGCCCGCCTGCGCCGGCGTCCGGAGTTCACCGCGGTCGTCCGGTCTGGCCGGCGGGCCGGTCGGCCGACCATGGTGCTCCACTACCTCCCCGTCCGACCCCCGGCCAGCGCGGCCGGGGGTCCTGACGTGTCCGGGGACGGGACCGGCGCACCGGCCGGCCCCCGGGCCGGCTTCGTCGTCGGCAAGGCGGTCGGCAACTCCGTGGTCCGCCACCGCGTGACCCGGCGGCTTCGCGCTGCCGTCCGCGAGGAGCTGCCGCGCCTGCCCGACACCGCCGACCTCGTCGTCCGCGCCCGGCCCGAGGCCGGGACGGCCCCGTCGGCGGTCCTGCGCCGCGACCTGGCCGCGGGCCTCGACCGGCTGCTGCGCGAGCGGACGCGGTCGTCGTGACCGGCGGAGGCACCGCCGGATCCGGTCGCCGCGGCCCGGTCGCCCGCGCCCTGCTGGCGGCGATCGGCTTCTACTCCCGGGCGATCAGCCCGGCCCTGCCGCCGCGGTGCCGCTTCGCGCCGACCTGCAGCGCCTACGCCGCCGAGGCGGTCGCCGTCCACGGCCCCGCCCGCGGGTCGTGGCTGGCGCTCCGGCGGCTGCTGAAGTGCGCCCCCTGGCACCCCGGTGGGTTCGACCCGGTCCCGGCGCCGCACGCCGGGGAGGCGACCACCGGAACCGGCGGCGACGGCCGCACGTCGATGACAGCGACGCCCGCGGGACCTCCCGCGGCGCCCGCCGCCGACGGCGCCCGTCGCCCCGCCCCCGACACCCCGCCGGCTGACCGCCGGACCCCGCAGCAGGAGGCTGGCGTTGCTTGACTGGCTGTACACCGCGATCGCCTTCGTCATGAAGACGTGGCACTCGGTGTTCTCGACGTTCCTCGACCCGGCCGCCGGCATCACCTGGGCGCTGTCGATCGTGTTCCTCGTCGTCACCGTGCGGCTGATCCTGTTCCCGCTGTTCGTCAAGCAGGTCAAGAGCCAGCGGGCGATGCAGGAGATCCAGCCGGAGATCCAGAAGCTGCGCAAGCAGTACGGCGCCGACCGCCAGGGCTTCAGCCAGGCGATGATGGCGCTGCAGAAGGAGCGCGGGGTCAACCCGCTGGCCGGCTGTCTGCCGATCCTGCCGCAGATCCCGGTCTTCCTGTCGCTGTTCCACGTCCTGCGCCGGCTGCGGCCGGGCGCCGACGGTCTCTACAGCTGGTCCGACGAGCTCACCGACCAGGCGGCGCGGGCCGAGCTGTTCGGCGCCCCGATCTCCTCGTCGTTCAACATGACGGGGCAGAAGGCCACCGACATCCTCGCCCTGCCGGGCGTGACCCAGGGCGGCATCCGCACCGTCGCGCTGATCCTCATGGTGGTCATGTGCGTGACCACGTACGTCACGCAGAAGCAGATCATGGCGCGCTCCGGCCCGGTCGACGGCCAGGCCGCGATGGTGCAGAAGCTGCTGCTCTACGGCATGCCGATCAGCCTCTTCGTCACGGGCTTCTTCTTCCCGATCGGCGTCCTGCTGTACTGGATGACCAACAACCTGTGGACGCTGGGCCAGCAGTTCTTCATCCTCCGCAAGATGCCCCCGCCCGGCTCCCCCGCCGCGCTCGCCAAGGCCGCCACCGACAAGCCGGCGATCGACCCGAAGGCGCTGGCCCCCAAGCCCGGCGCCAAGCCGGTCCGCCCCGGCCGGGGCGGCCGCCCCGCGGCGCCCGGCGTCGCGCTGACCAAGGACGGCACCGACGGCGCCGGTCCCGCGAACGGCACCCCGGTCAACGGGACGCCCGCGACGGACGGCTCAGGCCCGACGGCGGACGGGACGCCCGCCGACGGCACCCCGCCGGCGACCGGCTCCGGCGGCGCGACCGCCTCGGGGAGGTCGGCCAACGGCGCCGGCGGGTCCGCCAACGGCCCCGGCAAGGCCGGCCGCCCCGCCAACCGCCCGCACGGCCGCGCGGCCGGCACCGGCGGGAAGAAGAAGCGCCGCTGACCGCTGCGTCCGCGGACGCACCCGCCGGCCCCGTGCCGCCGTCCTCCGCGACGGCGCCGGCCGGCTCCTGACCCCCGGGTACGCCCGGCTGCCCGCACCGACTGGAGGTCCCTCCGTGAGCGTTCCGCACCAGCCCGCCGGCGACACCGCCGCGACCGCCGAGGTCACCGCCGGCGCCGTCCTGAGCCCGGCCACCGGCCCGGTCTCCGACGTCGAGCTCCCCGACACCGACGACACCGGCGCCGACGCCGCGCTCGAGCCGGCCGGCGAGACCACCGTGTCCCGCGGCACCGACCTGCTCGTCCGCGAGGGCGACGTGGCCGGCGACTACCTCGAGCGGCTGCTCGACATCCTCGACGTCGACGGCGACATCGACCTCGACGTGGAGGGCGACCGGGCCTCGGTGGCCATCGTCGGCGGCGAGCTCGACGACCTCGTCGGCTCCGACGGCGCGGTGCTCGAGGCGCTGCAGGAGCTCACCCGCCTGGCCGTCGCCCAGGCCACCGGCGTCCGCAGCCGGCTCATGCTCGACGTCGGCGGCTACCGTGCGCGGCGCCGCGCCGACCTGACCTCGATGGCCGCGGACGCGGCCGCGCGGGTGGCCGGCAGCGGCAGGGCCGAGCGGCTGGCACCGATGAACCCGTTCGAGCGCAAGGTCGTCCACGACGTCATCGCCGGCGTGGCCGGGGTGCGCAGCGAGTCGGAGGGCGAGGAGCCCGCCCGCCGCGTCGTGGTCCTGCCGGAGCGGTGAGCGGCCCGTCCGAGCCGCCGGCCGGCGCCCCGTCCGCCCCACCGGCCCCGCCCGTCGCGCGCGAGGTCTTCGGCGCCGCCCTGCCCGACGCCGAGCGCTACGTCGCCCGGCTGGCCTCCGACGGCGTCACCCGCGGCCTGATCGGGCCGCGGGAGGTGCCGCGGCTGTGGGAGCGGCACGTCCTCAACAGCGCCGCGGTGGCCGAGGCCGTCCCGGACGGCGCCCGGGTGGTCGACGTCGGCAGCGGCGCCGGCCTGCCCGGCATCCCGCTGGCGCTGGCCCGGCCGGACCTCTCGCTCGCCCTCGTCGAGCCGATGGCGCGGCGGGTGGAGTTCCTCGAGGAGGTCGTCTCCGAGCTCGGGACCGGCTGGCGGGTGGTCCGCGGCCGGGCCGAGGAGCGCTCGGTGGTCACCGCCGTGGGGCCGGTCGACGTCGTCACCGCGCGGGCGGTCGCCGCGCTCCCGCGGCTGGTCGGCTGGTGCCGCGGCCTGCTGCGCCCCGGCGCGCGACTGGTGGCCCTGGTCGGGGCCCGTGCGGTCGAGGAGCTGCCGGCGATGCTCCCGCAGCTGACCGCCGCCGGGATGCGCGACGTCCACGCACGGGCTGTCGGTGCCGGGCTCGGGGACGCTGCCACTACCGTGGTGGTCATGACGCGCGGCACCCGGTGACCGCTCGGCTACACCGCGTTCCACGTGGAACGCGCAGAGCTACCCGTACCCGTTCCACGTGAAACGGGACGGCAGGGAGGACCCCCGATGACCGACCCTGGCCAGCGGCTGCGGAGCAGCCTCGCGGCCGACTCGTCGGCCGGTTCCGGCGGCGCGGAGTTCGACAGCCCGATCGCCATGGAGGCGATGCGGGCCACCCGCGTGCTGCACGCCGCCGACCAGGAGCCGTTCCCGCCGCCGGGCCGCATCCGGGTCATCACCGTCGCCAACCAGAAGGGCGGCGTCGGCAAGACCACCTCGACGGTCAACCTCGGCGTCGCGCTGGCGCTGTTCGGCCTGCGGGCGCTGGTCATCGACCTCGACCCCCAGGGCAACACGAGCACGGCCCTCGGCGTCGAGCACACCGTCGGGACGCCGTCGATCTACGACGCCCTCGTCGGCGACAGCTCGCTGGCCGACGTCGTGCACCCCACGACGGCGAGCCCGCTGCTGCGCTGCGTCCCGGCCACGATCGACCTGGCCGGCGCCGAGATCGAGCTCGTCTCCGTCGTCGCCCGCGAGTACCGCCTGCGCCGGGCCATCGAGGGCTACATCCAGGGGCTGCCGGAGGACCAGCGGCCGCACTACGTCCTCATCGACTGCCCGCCGTCGCTGGGCCTGCTGACGCTCAACGCGCTCGTGGCCGGCGACGAGGTGCTCATCCCCATCCAGTGCGAGTACTACGCGCTGGAGGGCCTCGGCCAGCTGCTCAACAACATCGAGCTGGTGCGGGCGCACCTCAACCCGGGGATCGCCGTCCGCACCATCCTGCTGACGATGTACGACGCCCGGACCAAGCTCGCCGACCAGGTGGCCGAGGAGGTCCGCAGCCACTTCGGCGACCTGGTGCTGACGACGGTGATCCCGCGCAACGTCCGGGTCTCGGAGGCGCCGGGGTACGGCCAGTCGGTGCTCACCTACGACCCGGGCTCGCGCGGGTCGACCAGCTACGTCGAGGCCGCCCGCGAGCTCGCCGAGCGCGGCGTGCACCTGCAGCCGGAGCGCGACCCCCGGCCGATGGGCCCGCCGCCTCCCCCGCCCGCGCCGGCCACCGCGCCGATGCCGGCCATCCGGCCGTCCTCCGGCCCGCCGTCCGGTCCGCTGCAGCGCGCCTTCCCCGAGTCCGACGCCGGCGTCCTGCCCGTTCCCACCTCCGAGGAGACCCGATGAGCAAGCGTGGCGGCCTCGGCCGGGGCCTGGCGGCGCTCATCCCCACCAGCGCTCCCCCGGTCGAGCAGCCGACGCTGCCCCAGACCGAGACGGCGCCCACCCCCGAGGCGGGCGGGACGCCGGAGACGGGTGGGACGACCGCGGCTTCCCCGGTCACCCTCCTCCCCCCGGCGGCGCAGGCCGCGGCGACCGTGGCCGCCCAGGCCGAGGCCGCCGTCGGCGTCCCCGGAGCGCAGCTGCGCGAGGTGGCCGTCACCGACGTGGTCCCCAACCCCCGCCAGCCCCGCCAGGTCTTCGACGACGAGGCGCTGGAGGAGCTCACCCACTCGGTCCGCGAGTTCGGCCTGCTGCAGCCGATCGTCGTCCGCGAGCGGGTCGAGGGCGGCTACGAGCTGATCATGGGCGAGCGGCGGCTCCGTGCCGCCCGCGCCGCCGAGCTGGACACCGTGCCGGCGATCGTCCGCGACACCGAGGACGACGCGCTGCTGCGCGACGCCCTGCTGGAGAACATCCACCGGGTCCAGCTCAACCCGCTGGAGGAGGCCGCGGCCTACCAGCAGCTGCTGGAGGAGTTCGGCGCCACCCACGAGGAGCTTGCCCAGCGCATCGGCCGCAGCCGCTCGCAGGTCACCAACACCATCCGGCTGCTCAAGCTGCCGGTGAAGGTGCAGACCCGGGTGGCCGCCGGCGTCATCTCGGCCGGGCACGCGCGGGCGCTGCTCGGGCTGGGCGACGCCGAGGCGCAGGAGGCGCTCGCTGCCCGGATCGTCGCCGAGGGCCTGTCGGTGCGGGCGACCGAGGAGGCCGTGGCGCTCGCCGCGGCGGAGCAGCCGGCCTCGCGCCGCCGCGCCCGCCGGATCAGCGCGCCCGGCGTCGAGGACCTGGCCGGTCGGCTCTCCGACGTCTTCGAGACCAAGGTGAAGATCCAGATCGGCCGGGCGAAGGGGCGCATCGTCGTCGAGTTCGGCTCGGTCGACGACCTGCAGCGCATCATCGGCCAGATGGCGCCGGACATCACCGGCCGCCGCGAGGACGCCGAGGACTCCTGAGACGACAGCGCCCGGGTTCCGTCACGGACGGAACCCGGGCGCTGTCGAGCGGGACTCAGGGGCGCTGGGTGCGGGCCCGGCGGGTGAGCAGCCGGGCCAGGACCTCGCCGAGGTCGTGCCCGGCGGCCTCGACGGCCATCGGGAACATCGACGTCTCGGTCAGTCCCGGGGAGACGTTCACCTCGAGGAAGTGCACCTCGCCGTCGGGCGAGACGATCGCGTCGGTGCGCGACAGGTCGGCCAGGCCCAGCGCCTCGTGCACCCGGACGGCGAGCTCCGCCGCGCGGGCCGCGACGTCGTCGGCCAGCCGGGCCGGCGCGTGGTACTCGGTGAGGCCGGGCGTGTAGCGGGCGGTGTAGTCGAAGACGCCCGACTCCGGCGCGATCTCCACCGCGGGCAGGGCCTCGGGCCCCTCCCCCAGGTCGACGACCGACAGCGCCACCTCGACGCCGTCGACGAAGCGCTCGACGAGCACCGTGTCGCCGTAGGCGAAGCAGCTCACCATGGCCGCGGGCAGGTCCTCCACCCGGGAGACCTTCTGGGCGCCGAGGGCGGATCCCCCGGAGGCGGGCTTGACCATCAGCGGCAGCCCGAGCCGGGCGACGATCAGGTCGAGCACGGCGCCGGCGCCCAGCTCGCGGAACGTGGAGTGCGGCAGGGCCACCCAGTCCGGCGTCGTGACGCCGGCGGTGCGGACCACCGACTTGGCGGCCGGCTTGTCCCACGCAAGGCGGCAGGCCGCGGCCGGGGAGCCGACGTAGGGGACGCCGGCCAGGTCGAGGACCGCGCGGAGGGCGCCGTCCTCGCCGGTGGCGCCGTGCAGGGCGACGAAGACCGCGTCGGCGGGCGCCGCGGCGAGGCCCGGCAGCAGCTCGGCGTCGGCGTCGCGCAGCTCGGCGTCGACCCCGACGCGGGCGAGCTCCTCGACCACCTGGGTGCCCGAGGACAGGCTGACCTCGCGCTCGAAGGTGAGGCCGCCGGCCAGGACGACGGCGCGCAGGGGCGTCTCCTCGGCCGGGCGCTCGGCCACGGGGGACGGGGCGGGCTCGGTCACGGGCTCAGTCCTCGATCCGGTCGCTGTTGGCGGGGCCGACGATGGTCTCCGCGGTGGACGTGGGACGCCCGACCGCGCGGAAGGTGCCGGTGTCGACGGCGTCGAAGGTCGAGTGCAGGTCCAGCTCGGCCTCGATGACCCGGGCCAGGCGGCGCACGCCCTCCCGGATCTGGTCGGGCTCGGGGTAGCAGTAGGACAGCCGCATGTACTCGCGGCCCGAGCCGTCGGCGTAGAAGCCGATGCCGGGCACGTAGGCGACGTGCGCGTTCACCGCGCGCGGCTGCATGAGCTTGCTGTCCAGGCCGTTCGGGAGCTTCAGCCACACGTAGAAGCCGCCGTCGGGGCGGGTCCAGGTGGTGCCGGCCGGCATGAGCGCGTCGAGGGACTCCAGGGTGGCGTCCCGCCGCTCGCGGTAGAGCTCGGTGAACAGCTTGATCTGCTCGCGCCACGGCTGGGTGTCCAGGTAGCGCGCGACGGCGTACTGGGTCAGCGACGGCGGGCAGAGCACCTGCGCCTCGGTGGCCAGCACGAGCTTCTCGCGGACGGCGAGCGGCGCGAGCACCCAGCCCACGCGCAGGCCCGGGGAGAAGGTCTTGGAGAACGAGCCGAGGTAGATGACCCGCTGGGCGTCGCGGGCCCGCAGCGCGCGCATCGGCTCCCGGTCGAAGCCGAGCAGGCCGTACGGGTTGTCCTCGATGACCAGCAGGTCGTAGCGGTCGGCGATGTCGACGATCGCCTGGCGCCGCGGCTCGGACAGCGTGACGCCGCCCGGGTTGTGGTAGTTCGGCACCGTGTAGAGGAACTTGACCCGGTCGCCGTTGGCGCGGCACTCGATCAGCGCCTGCTCCAGCGCCTCGGGGATGAGCCCGTCGTCGTCCATGGGCACGTGCCGGACGCGGGCCTCGGCGGCCTGGAAGACGCCGAGCGCGCCCACGTAGGAGGGGCCCTCGGCGAGGATGACGTCGCCGGGGTCGCAGAAGACGCGGGTGACGAGGTCGAGGCCCTGCTGGGAGCCGACGGTCACCACGACCTCGCTGGGGGAGGCGTCGGTGATGCCCTCGAGCGCCATGACGTCGCAGATGCGCTCGCGCAGCCGGGGGTCGCCCTGGCCGGAGCCGTACTGGAGGGTCTGCGCGCCCATGCCGCTGACCAGCTCGCCGATCATGGAGCCGACGGCGTCGAGCGGGAGTGCGGTGACCGCGGGCATCCCGCCGGCCAGCGAGACCACCTCGGGCCGGCTGACGACGGAGAACAGCGCGCGGATCTCCGAGGTCTTCATGCCGTGGGTACGGGCTGCGTACCGGTCGGCGAGGGGGTCCAGCCGCGGGTGACGGGGCACAGCGGGGCTGTGCGGGCGCCCGTGCTGCGGCGGCGTGCGGTGCGGCTGGCCGTGCGACGGCGGGAGGGAGGCCACGGACCGAGTGTAGGGACGGGCGCGGCCCGGCCTCCCCGACACGGCGGCTGAGACGGACCCGTCACACCTGGGGCTACACCCGTCACAGGGGTCACACCGGTGAGCCGCCCCGCGCGGGATGCCGGACCGACCGCGGCGGCCGGGTGCTCCCGGCCGGGACGGCACGGCAGGGCTCAGCGCGTCGATCGGCCTCGGTGCAGGGGCCCGCGCCGAGCGTGCGAGGCACCGGGGTCCTCCCGGGCTCCTGGCCGCGGTGTCGGCCGGTGGGCCGACGACGTGGTCGTCACACCTTCTGGGGCAGCACGAAGGTGCCGGTGGGCGGGTCGGCCTCGGCCGGCAGGAAGAGCCGCTGGACGGCGGCGAGCACCGCGGAGGCGACGGTGCCGCGCAGCCGCGCGTCGAGCAGCAGCAGCCGGTCCACCGGGTGGGACAGGTAGCCGCAGTCGAGGCGGACGGCGGGCATGCGGGTCCACCGCAGCAGGTCCCAGGTCTTGGGGTGTCCGCCGAGGTCGAGCATGCCGGTGCGGGCGACCACCTCGCGGCGGGCGAGGTCGGCGAACCGCTCCCCCACCGTCGACGACGTGCCGGAGCCGGTGCCGTAGTAGTAGCTGGCCACCCCGCGGGCGTGCTCGGAGCCGTGGGCGTCCAGGTGCAGGGAGATGAACAGGTCGGCGCGCGCGTCGTTGGCGAACGCCGTCCGCTGCTCCGCGGTCGGGTTCTGGTCGCGGCCGCGGGTGAGGTAGACGGTGGCGCCGGCGGCGGCCAGGCGCCCCTCGATGCGGCTGGCGAGGTCGAGCACCAGGTCGGCCTCGGTGGTCTCCCCGGCGGTGAAGCCGGTGTCGGCGCCACCGTGGCCCGGGTCGACGACGATCCGCCGGCCGATGAGGTGCGGGCCGCTGTCGACGAAGCTGGCGCTCTGCCGCAGCAGCTGCGGGCGGCCGCCGGTGACCTTCCGGCCGAGCTGGCGCAGCGCGCGCAGCGTGCCGGGGCCGCAGGTGCCGTCGGCGGTGAGGCCGTAGTCGCGCTGGAAGGCGCGCAGCCCGGTCTCGGTCTCGCCGCCGAAGATGCCGTCGGCGCGGCCGGCGTCGTACCCGAGCTCGAGGAGACGCTCCTGCAGGTTGGTGACGTCGTCGCCGCGCATCGGGCGCTCGGGGTCGTGGTGCAGCAGCCGGTCGCCCAGCGACCAGCGCGCCTCCGACAGCGCCCGGTACGTCTCCTCGCCCACGCGACCGTCGACCGAGAGCCCGCGCACCTGCTGGAAGTGCCGGACGGCGAGCTCGGTGGCCCGGTCGTAGTCCTCGCCGGCGCTCTCGCCGGCGGCGGCGTCGACCTCCAGCAGCCCGAGGCTGCGCAGCGCCGCCCGGACGTCGGCCACCGCCGGTCCGGAACTGCCCGGACCCAGCGGCTCCATGCTGCTCTCGCTACCCATCGTGCCCTCGATTGTCCCGTGCGCGACACCATCCGGCCCGCCGGGGGTCACCCCCCTGCCGCGGACGACGAGGGCCCCGCCCGTCCGGCTGGACGAGCGGGGCCCTGGGCACCGTCTGGAACGGCCTCCCTGCAGGGTCCCGCCGCGAGCGTGCGAGCGGTGGGGGGCAGGGAGGTCCTTCGTCAGATGTAGTCGGCGAGGTCCGAGAGGATGGCGCCCTTGGGCTTGGCGCCGATGATGCTCTTCACCGGCTTGCCGCCCTGGAAGACGGTCATCGTCGGGATCGACATCACCTGGTAGTCGCGGGCGATCTGGGGGTTCTCGTCGATGTTGAGCTTGGCGATGGTCAGCTTCTCGCCGTGCTCGCGGGCGATCTCCTCCAGCACCGGGGCGACCATCTTGCACGGCCCGCACCACTCCGCCCAGAAGTCGACGAGCACGGGCTTGTCGCTGCCCAGCACGTCGTTCGCGAAGCTCGCGTCGGTCACCGTCACGGTGTTGCCTGCCATGGTCGTTCTCCCTCTGGTCGGTCGAGGTCCGGTGGGCCTCCGGGGGGATAACCCGCGGAGGGGGTGCGGTATGCCCGCGCCGGGTCAGCGCTCGTCGAAGGTCTCGGCCAGCCAGCGCTCGGCGTCGATGGCCGCCGCCGCGCCGGTGCCGGCCGAGGTGATGGCCTGCCGGTAGACGTGGTCGACCACGTCGCCGCACGCGAAGACGCCGTCGATGTTGGTGCGGGTGGTGGGGTGCTCCACCTGCACGTAGCCCTCGTCGTCGAGCTTGAGCTGGCCGGCGAACAGCTCGCTGCGCGGGTCGTGGCCGATGGCCACGAACAGGCCCGACACCGGGAGCTCCTCGGTGCTGCCGCTGGCGACGTCGGTGAGCTGGACGGCGGAGACGGTCTGGTCGCCGAGGACGTCGGTGACCTGCTTGCCGAGCGCCCAGCGGATCTTCTCGTTGTCCTGCGCGCGCTTCTGCATGATCTTCGAGGCGCGCAGCTCCTCGCGGCGGTGCACGACGGTCACGCTCTTGGCGAAGCGGGTGAGGAAGGTGGCCTCCTCCATCGCCGAGTCGCCGCCGCCGACGACCACGATGTCCTGGTCGCGGAAGAAGAACCCGTCGCAGGTGGCGCAGGCCGACACGCCGCGGCCGAGCAGCCGCTGCTCGTTGTCCAGGCCCAGGTACCGGTACTTGGAGCCGGTGGCGACGATGACCGCGTGCGCCCGGTGCACCTCGTCGCCGACCTTGACGACCTTCGGCGTCGCGGTCAGGTCGACCTCGGTGACGTCACGGGCGACGAGCTCGGCGCCGAAGCGCTCGGCCTGGGTGCGCATGTCGTCCATCAGCTGCGGGCCCTGGATGCCCTCGGCGAAGCCGGGGAAGTTCTCGACCTCGGTGGTCGTCATGAGGGCGCCGCCGAACTGGGAGCCCTCGAAGACCAGCGGGTGCAGGTTGGCCCGCGCGGCGTAGATCGCCGCGGTGTACCCGGCGGGGCCCGACCCGATGATGATCAGGTCACGGACACCGTCGTGCTCGGCCGGCGGGATGACCGGAGAGGTGATCTCGGTCGTCGTGGCGGGGCCGGGGGTGGGCTGGGGATCGGTCACGTGCGGCACAACGCGGCATCGTAGGGCGGGATTCCCGCGTCCGGGCCGGTGAGGGCCGCGTGGCGGTCAGGTGGCGGGGGTGACGCCCACCTCGGCGAGCGTGCCCGCGAAGCCGTCCTCGGCCGGCACCAGGCCGGTCACCCAGACCAGCACGTACCGCGTGGTCACCGGCTCCTCGAAGGCCAGCTCGGCGGTGCCGTCGACGGTGCCGGCGGCCGCGACGGCGAAGGAGTCGAGCTCTCCGTCGGGGGCGTCGCCGGTGCGCACCTCGACGGCGATACCCGGCGTGGTGGTCGTGAGCGTCACGCCGCCCACGGCCTGCGCCGAGCCGAGGTCGTAGACGATGCCGACGCCGGGCTTGAGGTTGCCGAAGTCGGCCGAGCCGCGGTAGCTCAGCGTCGACCAGGTGGTGGCCGGGTCGCCGTCGAAGGACGCGGGGACCTCGTCGTCGTTCTCGGGCTCGCCGTCGCCGAAGGGGTCGAACACCGCGCCGCCGGCGAGGGCGACCGGGCCCGCCGCCGCGGAGGAGGGGGCGGCGCTGTCCTCGGCGGGCGCGCTGCTTGCGGGAGCCGGAGCGGTGGCCCCGGGGGCCGAGTCGACCTCGTCGGAGACCGACAGCACGTTGTTGCCGACCCACAGGGCCAGCAGGACGACGACGACCAGCGCGGCCAGCGGCAGGCCGATCACCAGCAGGCGGCGGGACACGCTCGAGCGCGGCTCGTCGTCCTCGTCGTCGTGGTCGGTGCCGGCCAGGACGTCGTCGTCGTCCCAGACGTCGTCGCGCCAGGTGTCCTCGTGCGGGGTGTCCTGGTACGGGGCGTCCTGGTGCGGGGCGTCCTGGTGCGGGGCGTCCGCCGGCTCGGCCCGCTGCGGCGCGGCGGACGGCACCGGCGGCAGCGCGCCGGGGGTGAGCCGGTGCGGCCCGCCGTCGGCCACCGGGGTGACCGCCTGGGTGGCGTCGGGCCGGGGGCCGGACTGCTCGGCCTCGCGGTGCTCGCGGAGCCGGCGCAGCCAGCCGCTGTCGCTCTCGTCGCGGTCGCGCACGGGGACGGAGGCGTGCGAGCGGGGCCGCTCGGCCAGCAGCGCGGCCATGGCGGCGGCGCTGGCCAGCCGCGCGCCCGGCTCGGTGGAGCGGGCGCGGCGGACCAGGGCGGCGAGGTCGGGCGCGGCGATGACCGGCGCGGGGCCGGGACCGTCGGCGGTGCGGCCGGTCAGGCAGTACTCGAGCAGCGCGCCGAGGGCGGCGATGTCCTCCTGGACGCTGCCGGCGGCGGCGGGCACGGCGCGCAGGCCGACCAGCCCGTTGGGGCGCAGCACGACGGTCTCGGGGCCGAGGCCGCCCACGGCCAGGCCGACCCGGTGCGCCTCGGCGACGCCCTCGGCCAGCCGGCGCAGCACGGTGCGGGCCTGGCGCTCGTCCATCGGCCCGGACTCGAGGCGCTCGGCGAGGGTCTGGCCGTCGATCCACTCGTTGACGACGTAGGCGACGCCGGCCTCGCCGCCGGTGCCCTCCGAGGCGTCGTAGACCATCGCCAGCGCGGGGGTGGCCAGGCCGCCCGCGGTCAGCGCCCGCGCGATCCAGGCCCGGGCGGGCGGGCCGCCGGGGACGTGCACGCGGATGGCGACGTCGCGGTTGAGGATCCGGTCCTTGGCGCGCCAGCTGTGGATGACCCCGCTGTCGGTGCGCTCCTCGGGACCGATCTCGTCGAGCGGCCGGTAGCGGTCCGGGAGCCCGGTGATCGTCGACGTCACGGACGCTGCCGACCCCCTGTCTGCTCCCTGCCGGAGGCACGCCGCCCCGGCACCGGTGTCCCGTACCCCGCCACCCCGTCGCTCACCCGCGGCCCAGCCGCGCGCGGACGGCGGCGAGGGGCTCCCGGAGCTCCGGGACACGGGCGAGCGCGAAGCCGGCGAGGGCCGTGACTCCGACGACAACCGTACCGATCACGAGGGTGGCGAGCGAGCCCCCCACCGAGGTCCCGAACGCGTCGTCGGTCACCCCGACGACGAGCCGGCCGAGCAGCCCCGCGACGACGGCCGCGAGCACCATCCGCAGCACCGGGCCGAGGGTGCCGCCGGTGCCCGCGCCGCCGAGGTGGCGGCGCAGCGCGAGGTGCCCGAACGCCCAGCCGGCGAGGTAGGTGGCGCTGGTGGCCAGCATCAGCCCGGCGACGACGTGCTCGGGTCCGACGACCGCCGGCACGAGCAGCAGCAGCGGCACCCGGACGGCCACCATGCCCACCTGGATGAGCGTGGGCGTGCGGGCGTCCTTCATGGCGTAGAACACCCGCAGCTGCAGCAGCGTCACGGCCATCGGCAGCAGCCCGAACGCGCCGATCGCCAGGGCCAGCCCGATGGCGCGGGCGTCGTCGACGCCGGTGTTGCCCCGGCCGAAGGCGACCACCGCGAGCGGCGGGCCGAGCACGGTGAGCGCCGCGCTGACCGGCAGCAGGCCCAGCGCCGACAGGCGGGTGCCGAGTGCGAGGTCGCGGACGACGCCGGGGACGTCGGAGCGGGCGGCGGCGCGGCTCATCCGCGGCACCAGCGCCGTCAGGAGGGCGACGCCGATGATCCCGTAGGGCATCTGGAACAGCAGGCTGGCGTTCTGGAACGCGAAGTTGCCGAGGCCCCCGTCGCGGCCGGCGGCGTTGGCGACGCGGGTCGCCACGATGACGCCGATCTGGCTGACCGCCACGTAGACGACCACCCACACGCCGAGGCTCCCGGCCTCGCGCAGACCCGTCTGGCGCAGCCCCCAGCGCGGCCGCAGTGGCACGCCGGCGCGCCCCAGCAGCGGCACCAGGACCAGCGCCTGGACGGCGATGCCGAGCAGCGTGCCGCCGCCGAGCAGCCACACCTGGCCGGCGGTGATCGTGGCGGGCTCGAGGTCGCCGGGGCCTGCGGACAGCACGAACAGCACGCCGGTGGCGATGACGACGACGTTGTTGAGCACCGGCGCCCAGGCGGGCGGGCCGTAGACGCCGCGCGAGTTGAGGATCGCCTGCGCCAGCGCGCCGACGCCGTAGAAGACGATCTCCACCAGCAGGATCCGCGCCAGCCAGTTGGCCAGCCGGACCTGCTCGGGGTCCTCCTGGATGCCGTACAGCGCGGTGAGCAGCGGCGCGACGGCGATCGCGGCCGCGGTGACCACCACCAGGCCGGCGACCGCGATGGTGGACAGCCGCTGCGCGTAGGCGACGCCGCCGTCGCGGTCGCGTTCCTGCGCGTGCACCAGCAGCGGCACGATGACGGAGGTCAGGACGCCGCCGAGCAGCAGCTCGTAGACGATGTTGGGCAGCGTGTTCGCGGTCGTGTAGGCGTCGCCGACCAGCCCGACGCCGAGGACGGCGGTGAGCACCATCGTGCGCAGCAGCCCGGTGATGCGGGAGACCAGCGTGGCCACCGCCATCGTGCCGGCCGCCCGGAGGATGCCGCGGCTGCCGCCGGGGGCGCCCTCGCGGCGCTGGGCCTCCTCCTCGGTCTCGCCGGGTGCCGAGGGCACCGGCGGGAGCTGCAGGATCGGGATGACCTGCGTCTCGTCGGCCGGGATGAACCGGCGGCGCACCGGCGGGGGCACCGGGGGCAGCGGCCGGTCGGGACGCCGGGCGGGGCCGGGCGCGGGGGTCGCGGGCGGCGTCGCCGACGACGACCGCGAGGGGCCCGGCGGCTGGGACGGCGGCGGTACGGGCGGCCGCGGGCGGGCCGGCGGCGGGACGGGCGGGACCGGCCGCTGCGGCGCGGGCAGCCGCGACTCCGGCGGCGGGGCGACGGGATAGGGCGGCGGGGGCAGCGGGCGCCCGCGGCCGGCCGGCCGGGGGCCGGCCGACGGAGGCACCGGCGGCAGCGGCCGCTGGGCCGGGGCGTCCTCCTCGCTGCGGGGACCGCCGGTCACACCGGGCTCCGGCTCGGCGGGAAGGCCGCGCCGTCGGGCAGGCCGGCGTCGTCGTCGGGACGGCCGCGGCGGCGCAGGAACAGCACGCCGCGGCGGAGGAACAGCAGCCCGAGCAGGACCGCCGCGCCGATGGTGATCGACAGCGAGATCGTGCCGTAGGCGGTGCTGCGGACCTGGATGGCGACGTCCTCGCCGAGCGGGCCGCCGTCGGGCGTGGTGAGGCCGGCGGTGACCGCGAACCGGCCGGACTGGCGGACCTCGGTGGGCACCTCCAGCGTCGTCCGCTCGCCGGGGGCGATCTCCTGGGGGCCGAGGTCGCCGATGGTCAGGCCGACGTTGTCGCGGGTGCGGGCCTCGACCTCCACGCGGACGGCGAAGGGCAGGTCGTTCTGCACGGTGAGCACGAGCGGGGCGTCGCTGGAGGCCAGGCTGTAGGTGCCGTCGGCCGGGGCGAGCAGCGTGACCCGCTCGCGCAGTCCGCCGAGGGTGTCGCGCAGGTCGGCGGCGGCGGCGCGGAAGGCAGCCGGCTCGTCGCGCCAGGACGCCGCGGCGGTGCGGGACAGGGCGCGGTCGTAGGGGGCCAGCGCCGCGTCCGGGTCGCCGACGACGGCGCCGGCCAGGTCGTCGCGCACGCCCTCGGCGCCGGCGAGGTCGGCCAGGCCCTCGGGGTCGAGCGCCGCGGCCTCGGCCGGCTGCACCGGCTCCCCGGCCTCGGCGACCGGCCCGGCGGCCAGGTCGGCGAGCGACGCCGGCCGCAGCCCGGGCAGCGCGGTGTCGGCGATCATCGCGGCGACCGCCTCGGGCTCGGGGTCGACGTCGCGCGGCGGGGCGACCAGCACCGACTGCCCGGCGGGGTCGGCCACCGGCTGCTGGGACAGCAGCACCAGCTCGGCCAGGTAGCGCTGCTCGGCGACCCGCGGGCCGCCGGCGGTGCTGCCCGCCGCGCCGACGACGGCGGACAGGCCGCTGTCGGCCGCGAGCGCCTCCACGGGGCCGTCCGCGCCGGGGACGCTGGTGCGGGCGGCCGCGCCGTCGCCGGTGGTCCCCAGCACCGCCTCGCCGCCGGACAGCGCGCTGGAGGCGACGACGACCCGCTCGACGCCGCCGTCGCGCAGCGTGCCGAGGGTGTCGGCGCGCAGCGAGCCGCCGGCGGCCCAGGCCAGGTCGGTGCGCGGGGTCACGCCCAGCACCTCGCCGAGCAGGGCCGCGCCGGCCGGGCCGGGGGCGGTCTCCTCGTCGTCGGTCGAGTCGCCGGTCGAGTCGCCGGTCGAGTCGCCGGCGGTGTCCGGCCCCGCGGGCAGGCTGCGGGCGACCGCGCCGGGGAGCCCCGCGGCCACCAGCGCGTCGGCGTCGACGTCGCCGTAGGACAGGGCGAGCACGGTGTGGTCGGCGGCGACGGTGCGCAGCCGCTTCAGCCACGCGGCGGCGGCCTCGGTGCCGGTGCCCGCACCCTCCTCGCCCGCGACGTCGTAGGGGCCCTCGGCCATGAGCGCGAGCTCCTCGACCAGGGCCGGGTCGACGGCGACCGTCACGGGGGCGACCGGGGTGGCGGTCGGCGCGCCCGGGGCGAGGACCGTGGGCAGCCGCTCGAGGACGGCGAGCGCGCGGTCGAGGCGGCCGCCCTCGGACACCAGCGCGGTGAGGCCGTCGTCGACGAACTCGCCGGAGGCGTCGCGGTGGGTGCGCTCGACCAGGGGCCACAGCCACGCCACCGACGTCGCGGCCGCGGGGGCCACGGTCTGCTGCACCACGGAGGTGGCGATCTCCCCGACCCGCGACGGCTCGCCCTCGGGGTCGGTGCCGTTGACGTTGAACAGCACCGGGTAGACGCCGTCGCGGTCGAGTTGCAGGTCGGCGGTGGTGGCCGTGTAGGTGAACGACAGGGTGCCGCCCGGCTCGAGGACGCCCTCGAGGGGCTGGAACGGGGCCGTGACGGCGGTGGCCGGGTCGGGGTCGGCGTCGTTGGCCAGCAGGTCGGCCCGGCTGGTGACCACCGCGCCGCGCTGCAGCCGGACGCCGAGGTCGCTGAGTGCCTCGGTGCCGGTGTTGGTCAGCGTGCCCGCCAGCGTGACCGTGCCGCCGGGCGCGACCGTGCGCGGGTCGAAGCGGGTGAGCGTCACGACCACCGGGCGATCGGGGTCGGTCGCGGGCGCCGTCGGTGCGGTGGGCGCGGCCGGGGCGGCGGCGGCCTGCGGCAGGGCGGCCGGGGGGACGGCGAGCAGCGGGAGGGCGAGCAGCGCCGCGGTCAGGCCCGCGCCGAGACCCGTGCGGCGGCAGCGCGTCGCGGTCCCCCGGCGCCGGCCGGTCCCGGCCGCGGGCGTCTCGTGCCTGGGACGGACCTCGCGCGCGGGGTCACGCACTGTCGGCGAGCAGTGCCGGCGCGCGTTCGACCAGCGCCCGCTCGTCGGCGTAGGCCAGCCGGCCGCTCAGCTCGTCGAGGGGGACCCAGGCGACCTCGGTCACCTCGACGTCGGCGTCGGACAGGGCGCCACCGATGGCGCGCAGGAGGAAGTGGTGGACCGTCTTGTGCACGCGCCGGCCCTCGGCCACGAACCAGAAGTCGATGATCCCGAGCGGGGCGAGGACCTCGCCGATGATCCCGGTCTCCTCGGCGACCTCCCGGACGGCGGTGTCCTCGGGGGTCTCGCCCTCCTCGATGTGACCCTTGGGCAGCGACCACAGCAGCCGGCCGCGGCGGTCGGTGCGCCCGATCAGCGCGGCCCGGGGCCCGGAGACGCCGTCGTCGGCGACCACGAGGCCCCCCGCGGAGGTCTCGTCGACCCGGCGCAGACGGCGGCCGGGGCGCCCTCGTCCGCCGGTCCCTGCCATGCCAGGAGGGTAGCGCGAGACGTCGCCTACCCTGGCTCGTCGTGTCCGGAGAGCCCCAGAGTCGTCCGGCCGCCGAGCTCGTCCCGCCGGCGGTCCAGGAGACCGTGCGTGCCCTGGTCGACGTGTCCCCCGTGCTGGTCGAGCTGGGCGAGCGGTTCGCCGCGGCGGGCTTCGAAGCGCACCTCGTCGGCGGCTCGGTGCGCGACGCCCTGCTGGCCGCCGGCACCGGCGTGAGCCTCCCGGACGGCGACCTCGACGTCACCACCGACGCCCGTCCCGAGCAGGTGCTCCGGCTGCTGCGCGGCTGGGCGGGTTCCACGTGGAACCAGGGGATCGCCTTCGGCACGGTGGGCGCCGAGATCCGCGGCACGCGGGTGGAGATCACGACGTTCCGCGCCGACCGCTACGACCGCGAGTCGCGGAACCCGGAGGTGGCCTGGGGGACGTCGCTCGCCGACGACCTCGCCCGCCGCGACTTCACCGTCAACGCGATGGCCGTGTCGCTGGGCCCCGACCGGACGGTGACCGATCCCTTCGGCGGCCTCGGCGACCTGCTCGCGCGGCGGCTGCGCACGCCCGGCCGCGCGTCCGACTCCTTCGCCGACGACCCGCTGCGCATGCTGCGCGCGGTGCGCTTCGTCGCCCAGCTGGGGCTCACCCCGGTCGACGAGGTGGTCGAGGCGCTCACCGGCATGTCCGGCGAGCTGGCCCGCATCACGCCCGAGCGGGTGCAGGCCGAGCTGTCCAAGACGCTGCTGCAGGACTCCCCCCGCGCCGCCCTGGAGCTGTTCGTCTCCTCCGGCCTGGCCGACGTCGTGCTGCCGGAGCTGCCCGCACTGCGGATGGAGATCGACGAGCACCACCAGCACAAGGACGTCTACAGCCACTCGCTGACCGTGCTCGACCAGGCGATCGCCCTCGAGAAGGCGGACCCGGACGCCGGCTCCCCGGATCTCGTGCTGCGGCTGGCGGCCCTGCTGCACGACATCGGCAAGCCGGCCACCCGCCGGCACGAGCCACGCGGGCGGGTCTCCTTCCACCACCACGAGGTGGTCGGCGCCAAGCTGGTCCGCAAGCGGCTGACGGCGCTGCGCTACCCCAAGGAGGTCGTGGAGCAGGTCGCCCGGCTGACGTTCCTGCACCTGCGGTTCCACGGCTACGGCCGCGGGGAGTGGACCGACTCGGCGGTGCGCCGCTACGTCACCGACGCCGGCGACCTGCTGCCCCGGCTGCACAAGCTGGTGCGCTCGGACTGCACGACGCGCAACCGGCGCCGGGCCGCGGCGCTGTCGGCCACCTACGACTCGCTGGAGCACCGCATCGCCGAGCTGTCGGCGGCCGAGGACCTCGCGCGGGTGCGGCCCGACCTCGACGGCAACGCGATCATGGAGATCCTGGGCATCGGTCCCGGCCGTGAGGTCGGCGAGGCGTGGCGGTTCCTCAAGGACCTGCGCCTCGAGCGCGGCCCGCTCGACCCCGACGAGGCCGAGGCGGAGCTGCGCGCCTGGTGGGCCGCGCGGGGCTGACCGTCTCCCCCGCCCGGGTGGCCTCCCCCGCCCGGCCCCTCCCGCGCCGAGGGTCCCGCCGGTAGGACGGAGCGCCGGACCGCGGGACGGGGGCAGGCGTGCACGGAGGGGGGCCGGACGGGCGCGCGCGCCGGCCGGCGTGGCCCTCCGAGGGCGGCACCGCCGCGCTGTGGTCGCCGGCGCCCGGCCTGCGCCGGCCGGTCCTCCCCCGCTCCCGGGTGCGCGAGGCCACCGCCGGCTGCCTGGCGCTGGCGCTGGCGCTCTGGCTGGGCGGCCGGGAGGTCGGGGACGCCTGGGGCGCCGACCCCTACGACTTCGCCCTCGCCGAGGGCGCGGCCGCGGCGGCCGCGCCGGGCACGCGGCCGACCCCCGGCACCGGCGCGGCGCCCGGGCCGCTCGGTACCCCGCCCCCGGCGCCCTCCGCGGGCACCTGGGAGTACCTCGCGGTGCAGGACGACGGCGTGAGCCCGGTCGCCTACGACCCGTGCCGCGCCGTCCACTGGGTCCTCCGTCCCGACGACGCCCCCGCGGGCGCCGAGGAGCTCGTCGCCGGCGCGGTCGCGGAGGTCGCCGCCGCCACCGGGCTGACGTTCGTCCACGACGGCCGCACCGACGAGCGGGTCACCCGCGACCGGCCGGCCTTCCAGCCGGCGCGCTACGGCGACCGCTGGGCGCCGGTGCTGGTTTCCTTCGAGCCGCCGGCCGCCAACCCCGACGTCGGCGGCGGGATCGCCGCCCGCGGCGGCAGCGACGCGGTGCGCGCCGGCGGGCCGGCCGTCTACGTCACCGGCAGCGTGCTCGTCGACGCCGACTGGGCCGCCGGGCGGGTCGGCACCCCCGAGGGCCGCGCCGCGGTGGCGGCGGTGCTGGTGCACGAGCTCGGTCACGTCGTCGGTCTCGGGCACGTCGAGGACCCCGCCGAGCTCATGTACGCGCACAACGACGGCCAGCGCGTGCTCGGCCCGGGCGACCGCGCGGGGCTGGCGCGGCTGGGCCGCGGGGCCTGCGAGCCCGGCCTCTGACCGCTCCCCCCTCGGGGTGGCCGGCCGGAGCGCCCGCTACCCGGCGGGCGGTCCGGCCGGGAGGATCCGCGGGAGGACCGACGGGAGGACGGCGCGTGCACGGGGGACACCAGGACGGGCGCGGCGGACGGCCGCCGTGGCCCCCGGAGCAGCCCGGCTCCGGCGGCCGGCTGCCGCCCGCGTGGGCAGCGCCGCAGCCGCCGCCGCCCTGGGCGCCCCCGCCCCCGCCCCCGCCGCCGCCCGCGTGGGGGCCGCCCCCGGTGCCCACCTCCCCCACCGGCCGCGTGCCGCAGTGGGTGCTCGACCAGGCCACCGGCCGGCCCGTCGCGCCACCGGACCGGCGCACCTGGGCGCCGCCCGCGCCGCGCCGCCGCTCCTCCCCCGTCCGCGCCCTGCTGTCGGTCGGCGCCGTCGTCGCGCTGAGCCTCGGCGCCGCGCACCTCGCCGGCGAGCTCTCCCGGTCCGCCCCCGCGGACCCCGACTCCTCCGCCGGCGGCGGGCTGCTCGGGGTGGACGGCGACCGCCCTCCCCCCGGCCTGGGGTCCGAGGCCGCGCCCCTCGGGCGGCCCGGCGCCGCCCCGGACACCGGCGGCTACGCCTTCGTGCAGCACCAGCCCGACGGCGTCACGCCCGTGGCCTACGACCCCTGCCGCCCGGTGCACTACGTCGTCGCCCTCGACGACGCCCCGGCCGGCGCGGAGGCGCTGGTCGCCGACGCCGTCGCGCGGGTGTCGGCGGCGACCGGCCTGCGGTTCGTGGCCGACGGGACCACCGACGAGGCGTGGTCCGAGCAGCGCCCGGCCCACCAGCCCGACCGCTACGGCGACCGCTGGGCGCCCGTGCTGGTCAGCTGGTCGACGCCGGAGGAGGTGCCCGAGCTCGCCGACACCGTCGCCGGCCTCGGCGGCAGCGTCGCGTACTCGGCGGGCGGCCCGTGGGTCTACGTCTCCGGCGCGGTCACCCTCGACGCCGGCTGGTCGGCCGGTGCCGCGCTGTCCCCGGGCGGGCGCGAGGAGATCCGCGCCGTGCTCATGCACGAGCTCGGCCACGTGGTGGGACTCGACCACGTCGACGACCCCGCCGAGCTGATGCACGGGACCAACGCCGGCCAGACCGGCTTCGGCCCCGGCGACCTCGCCGGGCTGGCCCGCCTGGGCCGGGGGGCGTGCGAGCCGGGCCTCTGAGGCGTCAGCGGGCCCGGGTGGCCCGCGCGTAGCCGGCGGCGGTGAGCAGGTAGACGCCGGCCACGACGAGCAGCGCCGGCACCGACCGGCCCGACGCGGGCAGCAGGAAAGCCCCGGCCACCAGCGCCGCTACGTAGGTGACGTTGACCAGCGTGTCGTAGACGGAGAAGACGCGGCCGCGGAAGTCGTCGTCGACGCGAGCCTGCAGGGTGGCGTCGACGCAGATCTTCACGCCCTGCGCGACGAAGCCGAGCACCAGCCCGGAGGCGACCATGCCGGGCGGGGCGAAGGTGAGCACGAGCCCGAGCTGCAGCACCCCGCCGGTGGCCAGGAGCAGGAGCACCCAGCCGCGGGTGCCCAGCCGCCGCACCGCCGGGGGCGTGACCGCGGCGGCCAGCAGCGTGCCGGCCGACCCGGCCGCGAGCACCTGGCCCAGGCCCACCAGCCCGCCCGGGAACAGCGGCCCGGCGCCGTCGGTCAGCGTGTTGCGGTAGAGCAGCAGGGTGAGCAGCGTCAGCAGGCCGTAGCAGAGCCGGTGCGCGCCGATGGCGGCCAGCGCCGCGGCGGCCGGCGGGTGCGCGGCCACGTGCCGGGCGCCGGCGACCATGCCGCGCAGCACCTCCCGCGCCGCCACCGGGGCGGGGCCGGTGATGGAGTCCGGCCCCAGGTGCGCCGTCCCGAACCCGGCGGCGACGGCGGCCGAGGCCAGCCACGGCAGCGCCGCCGCCAGGGCCACGGCCGCGTAGGCGGAGTCACCGGGCGGCGCGAGCTGCAGCAGGCCGAGCGCGACCAGGCCCCCCGCGACGGTGGCCACCGCGCCCGACGTCGTCGACAGCGCGTTGGCCGGCACCAGCGACGCCGGGTCGGTGGTGTGCGGCAGCCCTGCCGACAGCGCCGACAGCAGGAACCGGGTGACGGCGAAGACGGCCAGCCCCGCGGCGTGGAAGGGGACGCCGGCGTCGCCGGCCAGGACGAGCGCGGCCAGGACGGCGACCAGCCCGGCGCGCAGCAGGTTCGCCCGCACCAGCACCTGCCGGCGGCTCCACCGGTCCAGCCACACGCCGGCGAACGGCCCGACCACCGAGTAGGGCAGCAGCAGGACGGCGAAGGCGGCGGCGACGTCGACCGGGTCGGCGGCCCGCTGCGGGTTGAACAGCACCGTGCCGGCCAGCGCGGCCTGCAGGACGCCGTCGCCGGACTGGGCGAGCAGGCGGGTGGCCAGCAGCCGGCGGAAGTCGGCGCGGGCGAGCAGGTGCCGCACGGAGGTGTCGGCGCGCGGCACCCGCTCACCGTACGGCGCGGCCTCGCCCTCCCCCGGCGGCCGGACTGTTGCACACTGGGATCGATGTCCTCGGTGCCCTCGTCACCCGATCCCGAGTCCGGCCGCCCCGCTCCGGCCGTCCCGGGCCGACGCCGCGCGGCGGTGCCCCAGTTGTCCACGGGCACCCTCGACGACGTGGGCCCCGGGTCGCTGCTGGTGGCGATGCCGGCGCTGAGCGACCCGAACTTCGCCGGCACCGTCGTCTACGTGCTCGACCACAACGACAGCGGCACGCTCGGCGTGGTCCTGGGCCGGCCGAGCCAGGTCGAGATCCGCGACGTGCTGCCGGGCTGGTGCGACCTCGCCGTCGAGCCGGGCGTGTTCCACGTCGGCGGCCCGTGCGAGACCGACACCGCGCTGTGCCTGGCCGCCTGCCCCGGCGAGCGCGCGGAGCCCGCCGGCCTGCGGCGGGTGGCCGGCGACGTCTACCTCGTCGACCTCGACGCCGACCCCGACGCCCTCGACGGCGGGCTGACCGGCCTGCGGGTGTTCGCCGGGTACGCCGGGTGGTCGCCCGGGCAGCTCGCCGGCGAGATCGCCGAAGGCGCCTGGGCCTGCGTGCCGGGCACCCCCGAGGACGTGCTCAGCGACCTCTCGGGCCCCGAGCTGTGGCGCGCGGTGCTCGGCCGCCAGCGGGGACGCCTGGCGGTGCTGTCCACCGCGCCCGCCGACCCCTCGGCGAACTAGGCCGCCGGCCTCCCCCGACACGCCGTCCCGGGAGGCGCCGGACGGGCGGCCCGTGGTAGGAATGAGGCCGGAGGGGGCGGTCTGGGGAAGAGGCCGCCCCCTCCTCCCATGCCCGGGCCCCGCTCAGATGCCCAGCGCCGCGGCCACCTCGGGGTGCGCGGTCGCGTCGAGGGCCTGGTCCTCGCCCGGCAGCGCGATGGTCCGCGCGCCGTGGTCGGCGAGCGTCACCGTCACGTCGGTCCCCTGGCCGGGCAGCTCCGTCTCGTACTGCAGCAGCAGCTCGCTGGTGTCGTCGACGGCCACCGACCAGCCCGCGTCCGACGCGTAGACCGTCGCGAGCCGGCTGTCGATCGACCGCTGCCCCTCCCACGTGACCGCCCCGAGGAACGCGCCGGCGTCGTCGGCCTCCTCCGCGCCCAGGTTGAGGACCACCTGCACGAGGACGTCGGTCAGCGGCACCGCGTCGGGGCCGGTGGCCAGCGGGCGCCGCACGAACGGGACGTCGGGCAGCCCGGCGGCGGAGAGCGCCTCGGGCAGGCCGGGGACGTCGCCGAACCAGACCTGCTCGCGGGTGAAGAACAGCGTGCGGACGTCGTCGGGCCGCCCGTCGCCGTAGGTGGTCACGGCGCGCGCCCGGCCGGCCGACCCGGCGAGGTCCACCTCGCCGGTGAGGGTGAGCAGGCCCTCCTCCCCGAACGGCGCGGTGACGACGACGTCCGCGCCGCCCTCCTCGGTCTCCCGGGCCAGCAGGCCGGCGAGCACCTCGGCCTCCTCGGCGGTCACCGGGTCGCCGGGCTGCCGGTCGGCGCCCTCGTCCGTGCAGCCGGTCAGCCCGACGCCGAGCAGGACGAGCGCGGTCGCGAGCAGGCGGCGCGGCATGCGGGCCAGCGTAGGCAGCCCGGGGGCGGCACCGGACCCCCGACAGGCCGCAGGCCCGCCCCCCGGGTCGGGGGACGGGCCTGCGGGCACGCGGGACGCGGCTAGCGCGTCAGCGCTCCATCTCGCCGCGGATGAAGGCCTCGACGGCGTCGCGGGCCTCGCTGTCGCTGTACTGCACCGGCGGGGACTTCATGAAGTACGACGACGCCGAGAGGATCGGGCCGCCGATGCCGCGGTCCTTGGCGATCTTGGCGGCGCGGACGGCGTCGATGATGATGCCGGCCGAGTTCGGGGAGTCCCAGACCTCGAGCTTGTACTCCAGGTTCAGCGGGACGTCGCCGAACGCGCGGCCCTCGAGGCGGACGTAGGCCCACTTGCGGTCCGACAGCCACGGCACGTGGTCCGACGGGCCGATGTGCACGTTGTCGGTGCCCATGTCGCGGTCGACCTGGCTGGTGACGGCCTGGGTCTTGGAGATCTTCTTGGACTCCAGGCGCTCCCGCTCGAGCATGTTCTTGAAGTCCATGTTGCCGCCGACGTTGAGCTGCATCGTGCGGTCGAGCTGCACGCCGCGGTCCTCGAACAGCTTGGCCAGCACCCGGTGGGTGATGGTCGCGCCGACCTGGCTCTTGATGTCGTCGCCGACGATCGGGACACCGGCGGCGGTGAACTTGTCCGCCCACTCCTTGGTCCCGGCGATGAACACCGGCAGGGCGTTGACGAAGGCGACGCCGGCGTCGAGGGCGGCCTGGGCGTAGAACTCGGCGGCCTGCTGCGAGCCGACGGGCAGGTAGCAGACGAGCACGTCGGCGCCGGACTCGCGCAGGGCCGCGACGACGTCCACGGGCTCGTCGTCGGACTCCTCGATGGTGGCCCGGTAGTACTTGCCCAGGCCGTCGAGGGTGGTGCCGCGCTGCACGGTGACGCCCAGCGGGGGGACGTCGGCGATCTTGATGGTGTTGTTCTCGCTGGCGACGATGGCCTCGGAGAGGTCACGACCGACCTTCTTGGCGTCGACGTCGAACGCTGCGACGAACTCCACGTCGGAGACGTGGTACTCGCCGAAGCGGACGTGCATGAGGCCCGGGACCGAGGTGGTCTCGTCGGCGTCCCGGTAGTAGTGCACGCCCTGCACCAGCGAGGCGGCGCAGTTGCCGACGCCGACGATGGCGACCTTGACAGCTCCCATGGTCTTCCCTTCTCCCTGGACCGGGTGGTCCGTGTCGCGGGACCGTTCCGGTCCTGGCGGTGGCTGCGCTGGCGGGCCGCAGCCGGTGGTGCGGACAGGCCTGTGCTCAGTCCTGCCCTGGTGCGTTCTCCGGTGGTCCGCTGCCGCTGCGGTCCGCGGCGTCCTGCCCCGGGCCCGGGGAGCGGCGCTCGCTGTCGATGAGCTCGGACAGCCAGCGGACCTCCCGGTCGACGGAGTCGAGGCCGTGGCGCTGCAGTTCCAGCGTGTAGCGGTCGAGCCGTTCCCGGGTCCGCGCCAGTGAGGACCGCAGGCCGTCCCGCTGCCGTTCGACCGTGCGGCGGCGCCCCTCGAGGATGCGCAGCCGCACGTCGGCGGCGGTGTGCCGGAAGAAGGCGAGGTGGACGCCGAAGAGCCTGCCGTCGTCGTACGCCTCGGGGCCGGCCTGGCTGACCAGCTCCGCGAAGCGCTCCTTGCCCTCCGCGGTGATCGTGTAGACCACCTTCCCGCGCCGTCCGGTGAGCGGCGGTGCGTCGGCCGGCAGCGGCGCCCCCCGGTCGGGCTCGTCGGTGGTGACGAGCCCGGCGGCGTGCAACCGCTTGAGCGCGGGATACAGCGACCCGTAGGAGATGCTGCGCAGGCCGCCCAGCACCTCCGCGAGCCGCTTCCGCAGCTCGTAGCCGTGCATCGGGGCCTGCTGCAGCAGTCCGAGGATGGCGAACTCGAGCACCTCGCCCCCCATCGGCTCCTGCCGGTCGATGTATCGGGACGATACATCCGGGGGTGAACGGCCCGGCAACTCGAGACCACGCCGTCGCCGGCCCCGTCGCCCGATCGGGCGGGGGAGGTGAGCGAACACACCACCGCCCGCGCGCCCGGGGGTGCTCCCGGCGGCCGCGTCCGGGGTCCGGGACTGGCGTCCCTGCGTACATTGGCGGCCGTGCCCGGACGTCGCTCCGTCGTGGACTACTCGCTGCACCGGCGAGCCGTCCTCGCGGACGTCCAGGCCGGCCGCACCGGGCTCTTCGAGGTCTGTGACGCGAGCCCCTACCTCACCCGCGCGGCGAGGTACCACGGGCAGCCCACCGACGAGACCTGCCCGGTGTGCCGGCGCGAGCGCCTGACGATGGTGAACTACGTGTACGGCGAGGCCCTCGGCCACGTGGCCGGACAGGCCAAGACCGACGCGGAGCTCGCCCGGATGGACGCGATGCAGGAGGAGTTCTCCGTGTACGCCGTCGAGGTGTGCCGGGGCTGCGGCTGGAACCACCTGGACTGCTCCTACGTCCTCGGTACCGAGCCGGCGCCGGGGAGCTCGCCGCAGCGGGGCCGCCAGCGCGCGCGGGGCCGCGCGGCCACCGAGCAGCGCTAGCGGGTCCGCCGGGGATCCCGGCGGACCCCTCCGTCACACCCGTCCCGCGGACGGCGCGCACCCGCGCGTCCTCCCCGGTGCACACAGCAGACAACGCCACGCTGGGCCGGATCGAGACCTGCCCACCGACTACCGAGGAGGGGCTCCCTGGTGCCTCCCCACGACGAGACCTCGCCGGTCGGGCCGTCCGGCGGCCCGCCCCGGCGGCCGCCCGCCGCCCGCGCGTCCGGCCCGGGTGCCCGCCGCCCGTCCGGGGGCGGCGGCGGCCGCACGACGGCGGCCCGCGACGGGGGATCGCGCCCCGGCGGCTCGCGGCCCACCGGCTCCCGCCCCGCCGGCGGCAAGCCCGGCGGCAAGAAGGCCCGCACGAAGAAGCAGCGCCGCCGTCGCCGGCTGAAGGTGCTGCTCGGCCTCCTGGCCGGCATGTTCGTGCTGCTCGGCGTCTTCGTCGGCGTCGTCTACGCCACCACCGAGGTCCCCGACCCGGACTCCGTGCAGAACGCGCAGACGACCGTCGTCTACTACGCCGACGGCACCACCGAGATGGCCCGCCTCGGCGACACCAACCGCACCAACGTCGGCCTCGACCAGGTGTCGGAGCCGGCGCGCAACGCGATCCTCGCGGCGGAGAACCGCAACTACTACTCCGACCCCGGCATCTCCTTCACCGGCATCGTGCGCGCCGCCTGGAACAACCTCACCGGCGGCTCGACGCAGGGTGGCTCGACGATCACCCAGCAGTACGTGAAGAACGCGTTCCTGTCGTCGGAGCAGACGTTCAGCCGGAAGTTCCAGGAGCTGTTCCTCGCGGTCAAGCTGGACAACGAGTACTCGAAGGACGAGATCCTCGAGAACTACCTGAACACCATCTACTTCGGCCGCGGCGCCTACGGCATCGAGGCCGCGGCGAACACCTTCTTCGGCGTCCCGGCCGCGCAGCTCACCCCGCAGCAGGGCGCCGTGCTCGCCGTCCTCGTCCGCAGCCCGAGCTCCTACGACCCCGAGGCCAACCCCGAGGGCGCGCAGGACCGCTGGGGCCTGGTCCTCGACGCGATGGTCGAGGAGGGCTGGATGACCCAGGCCGAGCGCGACGCCTCGGTCTACCCGCCGGTGCTGCCGCGGCCGGAGTCCGCCGCGCTGGGCGTCCCCACCGGCCCCGAGGGCCTGGTCGTGTCGCAGGCGATCGACGAGCTCGAGGCCCGCGGCTACTCCGACGAGCAGATCCGCGCCGGCGGCCTGCGCATCACCACCACCGTGGACAAGGCCACCCAGGACGCCGCCCGTGCCAGCGTGCTCGACGTCATGGAGGGCGAGCCGGGCAACCTGCGGCAGGCGCTGGTCGCCGTCGACCCGAGGACCGGCGCGGTGCGCGCCTACTACGGCGGGGAGATCGGCGCCGGCGAGGGCGCCGTCGACTACGCCCAGGCCCGCCGCCAGCCCGGCTCGTCGATGAAGCCCTACGTGCTGGCCACCGCCCTCGACCAGGGCATCGGCGTCAACTCCCGCCGCGACGGCAGCTCCCCGCAGGAGTTCCCCGACCGCGAGGCCCCGGTGCGCAACTCCGGTGGCGCGTCCTGCGCGGCCTGCACCCTCGTCGAGGCGATGACCCGCTCGCTCAACACCACCTTCTACGGCCTGGCCTACGAGGTCGGCCCGGAGAACGTGCGGGCGACGGCGCTGGCCGCCACCGGCATGCCGGAGACCTGGCCGGCCACCACCGGCGGCCTGCTCGACGACCAGCCGACGCTCACCGCGCCGGGCTCCGGCGGCGTGACCGGCTCCTCGATCGGCATCGGCGAGTACGAGATGCGCCCGATCGACCAGGCCGTCGGCTTCGCCACCTTCGCCAACGGCGGCGTGCACCACGCGGCGCACTTCGTCGCCCGGGTGACCGACACCACCGGTGCGGTGCTGCTGGAGAGCGGCGCCGACGCCGGCGAGCAGGTCATGTCGGCCGACGTCGCCAACGACACCACCTTCGCCCTCGAGGGCGTGGCGCAGTACTCGCGCCGCTCGCTCGACGGCGGCCGCGAGGTGGCGGCGAAGACCGGTACGCAGGGCATCGACGCCGACGACAACTCCGACGCCTGGATGGTGGGCTACACGCCCTCGCTGTCGACGGCGGTCTGGATGGGCAGCGACGGCTACGAGCCGATCCGCAACGCCGACGGCGCGATCATCTACGGCTCGGGCCTGCCCGGTGCGATCTGGCAGCAGTTCATGGACACCGTCCTGGCCGGCACGCCGGAGGAGGACCTGCCGGACTCGCCGAGGATCCGCGGCGACACGGGCGAGGGCGTCCCGGCGCCGGTGACCACGGCCCCGCCGACCCAGTCGCAGCCCACCCAGTCGGCCCCGACGACGACGACGCCGCCCGCCCCGACCACCACGACCCCGCCGCCGGCCCCGACGACCACCACGCCGTCGTCCCCGACGACGACGCAGCAGCAGCCGCCCACGGTCCCCGGGGACACCAACGGGGACGGGATCCCCGACCTCGGGGGCCAGGGTCCCGGCAACGGCGACCAGGGCAACGGGAACGGCGACCAGAACGGCTCGCCGGCCCCCGCGCCCGGTCAGGTGGCCCAACCCACGGGCTGACCCGCCCGGCACACTGACGCACGTGAGCTCCACCCCCTCGGGCCCGTCCGCCCCGGCACCCCCGCCGGCGGACGGGCCCGCGGCGTTCCCGGCGCCGCCCGGCCGCCCCGACCGCGTGGTGCCGACCTGGTCGGACCCGGTCGCCGCGCAGGCCAGCGAGGCCGTCGGCGGCCCGTGGGGACGGCACGCGGTCACCGGGCGGGCCCTGTTCTGGACGCCGCTGCGGGTCTGCCTGCTCTACGCGACCGTGGTGCTCGCGTTCGCGTGGCTCAAGCAGGCGCCCTGCTCCGACGGCAACTGGGCCGGGTCGGTGCAGTACACCCACCTCTGCTACTCCGACGCCGTCCCGCTGTTCGGCATCCACGGCCTCGACACCGGCGCGCTCCCCTACCTCGACTCCGCCGTCGAGTACCCGGTGCTCACCGGGGCGTTCATGGCGCTGGCGGCCCTGCTCGGGCGCGGCTACGAGGACCTGGCGACGGCGGCGGGCCTGCTGCCCCAGGTGCCACCGGTGCAGGCCTACTACGTGGCCACCTGCCTGCTGCTCAGCCTGTGCGCGCTGGTCACCGTGCGCGCCGTCATGGGCGCCGCCGGCCGCCGCCCCTGGGACGCGGCGCTGATCGGCCTCTCGCCGTTGCTCCTCGTGCACGCCTTCACCAACTGGGACCTGCTCGCCGTCGCCCTGGCCGCGTGCGGGCTGTGGGCCTGGGCGCGCGAGCGGCCGGTGCTCGCCGGGGTGCTGCTCGGCCTGGGCACCGCCGCGAAGCTCTTCCCGGTCCTGGTGCTCGGCGCGCTGTTCCTGCTCTGCGTGCGCGCCGGGACGGTGCGCGTCTGGCTGCGGGCGGCGGTCGCCGCGGGCGCCGCCTGGGTCGCCGTCGACCTGCCGGTGGCGCTGCTCGCGCCGGAGAACTGGTCGCTGTTCTTCCGGCTCAACAGCAGCCGGCCGGCCGATCCGGACACGCTGTGGAACATCGCGATCACCGCGGCCGGCGGCGACCTGTTCGACGGGCCGCTGGCCGAGGGCGAGACGCCGGTGGTGCTCAACGCGGTCGTGGCGGTCTGCGTGCTGCTGGTGGTGGCCGCCGTCGGCTGGCTGACCCTGGCCGCGCCGGTGCGCCCGCGCGTGGCCCAGGTGGCCTTCCTGCTCGTCGCCGGCTTCCTGCTGGTCACCAAGGTGTGGAGCCCGCAGTACTCGCTGTGGCTGCTGCCGCTCGCGGTGCTGGCCCGCCCGCGCTGGCGGTCGCTGCTGCTGTGGCAGGCCACCGAGGCGGTGCTGTGGGTGGTCCGGATGCTCTGGTACCTCGGCACCGACGACCGCGGCGTCGGCGTGGAGTGGTTCTTCCTCGGCGTCGTCGTCCGCGACGTCGCCGTCGTCGTGCTCGTGGCGCTCGTCGTGCGCGACGTGTGGCGCCCCGACGGCGACGTCGTCCGCACGTCGTGGCCGGCCGTCGACGACCCCGCCGGCGGCCCGCTGGACGGTGCGGACGACCGGCTGGTCCTGCGCCGCAGACCCCGCACGATCAGGCCGCCTGATCATGCGGTGTCCTAGCTCACCGTCGGCGGTGAGCCAGGACGCCGTGGGCTGAGCCAGGACGCCGTGAGGCAGGCCGCCCGGCCGGCTGTCACCCCAGCGCCGAGCGGACCAGCGCGACCTCCTCCGCGTGGGACGCCGCGTCGCCGGGGGTCTCGAGCACGACCGGGCAGTCGGCGGCGCGGGCCACCTCCAGCAGCAGCTCCAGCGGGATCTCGCCCGAGGCGAGCGGCGCGTGCCGGTCGCGGCCGGAGCCCTGCGGGTCGCGGCTGTTGTTCAGGTGCACCAGGTCGATGCGGCCGGTGACCGCCCGGACGTCGTCGACGGCGGTCTCCAGGTCCCAGCCGGCCGCCCAGGCGTGGCAGGTGTCGAGGACGAACCCCGCGCCGAACTCCCCGACGGCGTCCCACAGCCGCGACACCGCGCCGAGCTCGCGGGCCATCGCGTTGTCGCCGCCCGCGGTGTTCTCGATGAGCAGGGGCAGCGGGAAGCCGCCCTCCTCGGCCTGCCGGGCGAAGGTCTTGCGCCAGTTGTCGAACCCGGCGGCCGGGTCGTCCTTGGCCAGCACGTGCCCGCCGTGCACCACCATGCCGCGGGCGCCGATCGCCGCGGCCGCGCGCGCGTTCACGGCGAGGTTCTTCCGGCTCGGGATCCGGATGCGGTTGTTGGTCGAGGCCACGTTGAGCACGTAGGGCGCGTGCACGAACACGGCGACGTCGGAGGCCAGCAGGTCCTCGGCGTCCGGGCGCGGCAGCGGCGCCTTCCAGCCCTGCGGGTCGCCCAGGAACACCTGCACGCCGTCGGCGTCCATCTCCGCGGCGCGGGCGAGCGGGCCGCCGTCGTCGAGCTGGTTGTCCTCGGTGAGTCCGGGTCCGACGTGTACGCCGATCGGGTGTGCAGCCACCCCGGCGACAGTAGTTCGGCACGGATCGGGCCCCCACCCGTATCGCTGCGCGGGCGCCGTCGTTGGGACGGTGACGGCGGACACCCGCCGGGAACGACGTCGACGACGACGGGGGCGGCTCGGGATGACGACCGGTACGGCACGCGGCAGGGTCCGGCGGGGCGCCCCGCGCGGGCTCGCCGCCCTGGTGCTCGCCGGGGTCGCGGTGCTGGGCGGCGCGGTCCTGCTCGCCCCCACCGCGAGGGCGGCGCCCTCCGCCACGGTCGAGATCCGCGACCTCACCCCGCCGCTGGTGTCGGTGGACCCGGGCGGCGAGGTGGCCTTCGTCAACCGGATCGAGCCGAAGGCGGTGCAGGTCGGCGGGGGCGGGCTGCTGCCGTCGCTGGTCACCGTGCAGGTGTTCACCGACGTGACGCTGCAGACGCCGTCGGGCACCCACCCGCTGCCGCGGGACGCCGAGCACCGCGAGCGGTTCGACCGGACCTGCGTCTTCCCGCAGTGCGCGGTCACCTACACCCACCGCGTCGTCGTGCCGGACACCTCGGTCGTCGGGTCGCTACTGGACCGGGTGACGACGCAGGCGCTCAGCCGGCTGCCGCAGAACCAGCTGGTCACGGTCGACGGGCGGCAGACCCAGGTGCAGATCGGCGTCCCGACGCCGTTCGTCGTCACCACCCTGCTGCCGCTGCCGGACCTGGCGTCGGTGGGCCTGCCGCAGCTGCCGGCGGTCGACGTGCCGCTCCCCCCGCCGCCTGCCCCCGGGGTGCCGCAGCCCGGGGCGCCGCCGGAGGCTCCCGCCGCTCCCCCGGCGCAGGCGCCGGCCGAGTATGTCGACGGCGACCCGTACGGCTACGACCTCGGCGGCGCGGCCGCCGCGATGGCGCCGGTGGGCGACGCGGTCGCCGCGGCCGCCGGCCTCCCCGGGACCGCGCCCACCGGCGGTGGCGGGTCCGGTGCCCCCGTCGCGGGCGCCGGCGGCGTGCCGGGCGGCCCCGACGGCGCGTCGGTGCCCGTCTTCGGCGACCTCGGCGGCCTCGACGCCGCCGCCATCGACGAGGAGAGCAGTACCGTCACCGCCGACGGGGCGCCCACGCCCACCGGGCTGCCGCTGCCCGCGCTGCTCGCCGTCGTCGCGCTGGCCGGGGCCACCGCGGCGCTGGTCCGCACGCACCTGGCCTTGCGCGCACCCGGCGGCCGACGCTCCTGACCTGCCCGTCCCGGCCCCGCGGCCGTCGTCCCCGGCCGGGGGCGGCGGCCGCGCTGGTACCCTCGACCTGCGCGTCCCGTGTGCCGTCCCGGCAGGCAGGGCGCGCGACGCGTGTACGACCCTCCTGCTGCAGACGTCCTGCAGCCGCCCAGACCAGAGGAGGTGGGGTTCTCCGTGCGTCATTACGAACTGATGGTCATCCTCGACCCCGACCTGGAGGAGCGCACCATCGCTCCCTCCCTCGACCGGTTCCTGACCGTCGTCACCAACTCCGGTGGCACCGTCAAGACCGACATCTGGGGCCGGCGCCGCCTGGCCTACGAGATCAAGAAGCACGTCGAGGGCATCTACGCCGTCGTCGACATCCAGGCCGAGCCCGCGGCGGTCGCCGAGCTCGACCGCCAGCTGAACCTCAACGAGTCGGTCCTGCGCACCAAGCTGATGCGGCCCGAGGTCCACTGAGCATGGCCGGCGAGACCGTCATCACCGTCATCGGCAACCTGACCTCCGACCCGGAGCTGCGGTTCACGCCATCGGGTGCCGCGGTCGCCAACTTCACGGTCGCCTCGACGCCGCGCACCTTCGACCGGCAGTCGCAGGAGTGGAAGGACGGCGAGGCGCTGTTCCTCCGCTGCAACGTCTGGCGGCAGGCGGCCGAGAACGTGGCCGAGTCCCTCACCCGCGGCTCGCGGGTCATCGTCTCGGGGCGCCTCAAGCAGCGCTCGTTCGAGACGAAGGAGGGCGAGAAGCGCACCGTCATCGAGCTCGAGGTCGACGAGATCGGTCCCTCGCTGCGCTACGCCACCGCGAAGGTCACCCGTGCCGCCCGCGGTGAGGGTGGCGGCGGCGGTGGCGGCGGCTTCGGCGGCGGTGGCGGTGGCGGCTTCGGTGGTGGCGGCGGCGCGAGCGACCCGTGGTCGACGCCCGCCGGCCCGTCGGACGAGCCTCCTTTCTGATCCTCTCTACCCAGCTCTAGTCGTACCTGGAGAACCCAGTGCCCAAGCCCCCCGTGCGCAAGCCCAAGAAGAAGGTCTGCCAGTTCTGCAAGGACAAGGCGACCTACATCGACTACAAGGACACGACCCTGCTGCGGAAGTTCATCTCCGACCGCGGCAAGATCCGTGCCCGCCGCGTGAGCGGCAACTGCAGCCAGCACCAGCGGGACGTCGCCACGGCCGTCAAGAACAGCCGTGAGATGGCCCTGCTGCCCTACACCTCGACGGCGCGCTGACCATGAGCACCCAGAAGCTGATCCTGACGCAGGAGGTCACCGGTCTCGGGTCCTCCGGTGACACGGTGGAGGTCAAGGGCGGCTACGCCCGCAACTACCTCCTGCCCCGCGGTCTGGCCATCGTCGCCACCCGCGGTGCCGAGAAGCAGGTCGAGTCGCTGCGCCGGGCGCGTGCCGCCCGCGAGGTGCGGTCGCTCGAGGAGGCGCAGGCCGTGGCCGGCCGCCTCTCCGGCCTGACCGTCCGGGTGCCCGCCCGCGCCGGCGACGGTGGCCGCCTGTTCGGCCGCGTCACCACCGCCGACGTCGCCGCTGCCGTCACGGCCGCCGGTGGCCCGGAGCTCGACCGCCGCCGCATCGAGCTGCCGAGCAGCATCAAGACCACGGGCCAGCACACCGTCACCGTGCGGGTGCACCCCGAGGTCAGCACCCCGCTGGCCATCGAGGTCGTCGCCGGCTGACGCAGCACAGCACCGCCCGAGGGGGTGTCGGACACCACGTCCGGCGCCCCCTCCGGCGTCCTCGGGGCGGTGTGGGCCCGCTGGACCGCCCGGCCGTCCCGGCGGTCCTGGCGCCGGCCGGGCGGGCTCCTGGCACCTGAGGCGGGCGCTCAGGCCCCCGACGGCGTCCCCAGGTCCTGGCGGCCCACCACCGACAGCAGCTCCAGCTGCCCGACGGCGGCGCTACCGGGCGGCGCGGTGAAGAACAGCAGCCGCTGGCGGCCGTCGTCGCTGACCAGGCGCTGGCAGTCGAGCTCCAGCACGCCCAGCGTCGGGTGCACGATCCGCTTGCGGACGCTGCGCCGCACGGCGACGTCGCCGCTGGCCCACAGCGCCGCGAACTCGTCGCTGGCGGCGTGCAGGCGCTCCACCAGGTCCTCGGCCTCCTCGTCGCGCCCCCGGCGGGCGACGGCGGCGCGCAGGTCGGCGACGGTCTCCCGCGAGTGCCGCGGGTGGTCCTCGGCGGGGTAGAGCGCCCGCGCCGCGGGGTCGGTGAACCAGCGGTAGACGAAGCTCGCGGCCGGCCAGGTCCGCGGCCCGGCGTCGCCGAGCAGTGCCTCGGCCATGGGGTTCTGCGCGAGGGTCACGTCGAGGTCGGTGATGACCCGCGCAGGCGTCGCCCCCAGGCGGTCGAGCAGGGTGAGCATCGCCGGCTGCACGTGCCCGCTGCCGCCCGACGACGGCGGAGCGAGGCCGGCCAGGTGGAACAGGTGGTCGCGCTCGTCGCCGTCGAGCCGCAGCGCGCGGGCCAGCGCAGCGAGGACCTGCGGGGACGGGTGCGTGGCCTTCCCCTGCTCGAGCTCGGTGTAGTACTCGACCGAGGTGCCGGCCAGCCGCGCCACCTCGTCGCGGCGCAGGCCCGGGACCCGGCGGCGCGGGCCGGCGGGCAGGCCGACGTCGGCCGGGCGGACCCGGCCGCGCCGGGTGGACAGGTAGCTGCCGAGGTCCGCGGGGTCCACCCGACCAGTCTCCCGTGCTGCGCGCCGGGCCGCCCGGGGGTCCCGCGGACCCGGGCGGGACCCGGCCCGCGGGCTGCTGGGACCGGTGTTCCGGACGGGACGACACGACACGCCCGGACGTCGGATCACACGACTTCTTCGTGTCCACAGCCCGTGGGCGGAGCGCCCGCAGGTGACACCCGCAGGACCCGCGGATGGCCGGTCGGTGTCCCGTCCGTCTCCACATGTCGACTCGGGCTGTCCACCGACTTGTCCACAAGTTGTGCAGAACGCGGTGCACACGGGTGTTGGACGGACCCGCCGTCGACTTCCTACGGTCCTCTGCGGCACCGGGTACCGGCGGCGGGAACTGTCGGTGGCGCCCGGTAGCAACGTGCCCGGACGGACGTTCGGGCACGAGCGTCGCGCGTCCTGGTGCTCCCCCACCGGGCCCGGGCCCTGCGCCCGGGCTGTGTCCGCGCGCGCCCACGAGCAGAGGGAGGTACCAGGTGGCGGTCGCCGACGACTTCAGCCGTCCGCAGGCGACGGCGCCGGAGTACGACCGGCAGCCCCCGCAGGACGTCGCCGCCGAGCAGTCGGTGCTCGGCGGCATGCTGATGAGCAAGGACGCCATCGCCGACGTCGTCGAGCAGCTGACCGGCAACGACTTCTACCGGCCGGCGCACCAGGTGATCTACGACTGCATCCTCGACCTCTACGGCCGGGGCGAGCCGGCCGACGCGATCACCGTCGCCGCCGAGCTCAACCGCACCGACCAGCTGTCGAAGATGGGCGGCGCGGTCTACCTGCACACGCTCATCGCCTCGACGCCCACGGCGGCCAACGCCGGCTACTACGCGCAGATCGTCGCCGAGCAGGCCACGCTGCGGCGGCTGGTCGAGGCCGGCACCCGCGTGGTGCAGCTCGGCTACGGCGCGGCGGGTGGCCGCGGCGACGTCGACGACATCGTCGACCGCGCGCAGCAGGAGATCTACGAGGTCACCGAGAAGCGCATGAGCGAGGACTACGCGCGCCTCGAGGACGTCCTGCAGCCCACGATGGACGAGCTCGACGCCATCGCCTCGCGCGGCGGCACCGCCCGCGGCGTCCCCACCGGCATCCGCGACCTCGACGAGCTGACCAACGGCCTGCAGGCCGGCCAGATGGTCGTCATCGCCGCCCGTCCCGGTGTGGGCAAGTCGACCCTGGGCCTCGACATCGCCCGGTCGGCCACGGTGAAGCACCACATGCCCGCCGTCATCTTCTCGCTCGAGATGAGCAAGCACGAGATCACCATGCGTCTGCTGTCGGCCGAGGCGAAGGTGCCGCTGCACCACATGCGCGCCGGCACGCTCTCCGACGAGGACTGGTCGAAGCTGGCCCGCCGGATGGGCGAGGTGGCCGACGCCCCGCTCTACATCGACGACTCGCCGAACATGACGATGATGGAGATCCGGGCCAAGGCGCGGCGCCTGAAGCAGCGCAACGACCTCAAGCTCGTGGTCATCGACTACCTCCAGCTCATGACGTCGGGCAAGCGCGTCGAGAGCCGCCAGCAGGAGGTCTCGGAGTTCTCCCGTGCGCTCAAGCTGCTGGCCAAGGAGCTCGAGGTCCCGGTGATCGCGATGTCGCAGCTCAACCGTGGTTCGGAGCAGCGTCAGGACAAGAAGCCGATGCTGTCCGACCTGCGTGAGTCCGGCTCGATCGAGCAGGACGCCGACATGGTGATGATGATCCACCGCGAGGACATGTACGAGAAGGAGTCCCCGCGGGCCGGCGAGGCCGACATCATGCTGGTCAAGCACCGCAACGGCCCCACCGCGAACGTCACCGTCGCCTTCCAGGGCCACTACAGCCGCTTCGTGGACATGGCCAACTAGGCCGCCGGGCACTCCCGCGCAGCCGACACGGAGCCCCCGCAGCGGCCCGGAGCACCCCGCTCCGGGCCGCTGCGGCATCGCCGGGGCGGCCGGTGCCGGGCCGGCCGACCCCGGTGTTCCACGTGGAGCCGGCAGTGCTGCAACACCCGCCGGTTGTGATACGGCTCACCGGGGGCTAGGAAGGACCGGTTCGTCCCTTCCACCTGGAGAAGCCTGTGCAGCAACGACGCTGGCACCGGGCGACCTCGTCGCTCCTCGGTGCGCTGGCCCTCACGGCCACCCTCTCGGTCACCGCGACCCCCGCGCTGGCCGCCCCGCAGAAGGCCGAGCCCCTCTCGGTCTTCCCGTCGAACTCCCTCACCGTCCGCGACCCGGCCCAGCTGACCGGGCGGCGGGTCGCCCTGCCGACGGCCGACTGCGGGGCCCCGGTCACCTGTGGCCTGGTGCAGTCGCTCAACCAGCTCGACGGCTTCGACCTCGACCCGCGGATCGCCGTGCGGTTCAGCTCGCCCGTCGACCCGGCGGCGACCGCCGCGCGCATCACCGTCCAGGAGGAGCACGGCGGGTGGCGCACCGGCGCCGACCGCGTCGTGTGGGACCCGGCCACCAACACCCTCTACGCCCATCCGGCCGAGCAGCTCGCGCCCGGCACGACGTACCGGCTCAAGGTGCAGGGCGGCCCCGACAACAAGGCCACCCAGGACACCTTCACCACGCTGAGCGCGACCGACGGCCTGCTCGACCTGCGCCGGCAGATCGAGAGCGGCGCGGCGCTCCGCGCGCAGGGCATCGTGCCCGGCCTGCGGATCGAGGGCGTCTTCCCGGCCGCCGGCACCACGGTCCAGCAGCTCCAGGACCGCGGCGCCGCCGACCAGACCGTCCCGGTCGTGCTCCCGCCGTACCCGGCCGGCAGCACGCTGGTCTTCGGCTCCTACGAGGCGCCGTCATGGCTGCAACCCGACGTCTCCATCCGGCAGACGCCCACCCGCGACGGCGGCCCGGCGCCGGTCGGCAAGGCCCGGCTGCCCATCGTCGCCGTCCTCCCGCCGGGCACGTCCCCGACGGGCGGCTGGCCGACGGCGGTGTTCGGCCACGGCTTCACCGCCTCGACGACGAGCGTGTTCCTCGCGGCGGTCGGCAACGCCAACGCGGGCCTGGCCACGATCGGCACCAACGTCGTCGGTCACGGCTACGGCCCCGGCAGCGAGTGGGTGGTCACCAGCGGCGGCCAGACGACGCGGCTGTCCTCCTACGGCCGGGGCGTCGACCAGAACGGTGACGGCGTCATCGGCAACACCGAGGGCTCCTCGGCCACCGGGGCGATCGCCGCGGCTTCGTCGCGCGACGCGCTGCGGCAGACCGCCGCGGACGTCATGACGCTGGTGCGCTCGCTCGGCACCGACGTCGATGGCAACGGCAGCACCGACCTCTCCGGCCGGGGCGTGACCTACTTCGGCCAGAGCTTCGGCGGCATCTACGGGACCATGGTCACCGGCGCCGACCCGGCGATCACCCGCTCGGTGCTCAACGTGCCGGGTGGGCCGATCACCGAGATCGCCCGCCTGTCGCCGGCGTTCCGGCCGCTGACGACGGCGGCGCTGCAGGCGGCCGGCCTGCTCAACAGCGCCGACCCGACCCGCGGCTTCTTCCAGGAGCAGATGCCGCTGCGCGGGGAGGGCCCGGTGACGCTCACCGCCCCCGGGGCGGCGGCGATCCAGGAGTACCTGGCGCGGGCCACCTGGCTGTCCCGCCCGGGCAGCCCGGAGACCTTCTCGCCGCTCATCGAGCCCGAGCGGGTCGTCGTGCAGGTGGCGTTCGGCGACCAGACGGTGCCCAACCCGACGTCGTACACGCTGGTCGACGCGGGGGACCTCTGGTCGCGGACCAGCCTCTACCGCAACGACAGGACGGCGAACGCGGCCAACAACCCGCACTCCTTCCTGCTGCAGCTGACCCTCCCGGCGGCCCTGCAGGGCCAGCAGCAGGTGGCGGCGTTCCTCCGCACGGGTCAGGTGATCGACCCGGACGGCGCCGGTGCGGTGTGGGAGGTGCCGATCAGCGACCCGGCCCTCCTGCTGCCGCTGAACTACGCGGCACCGGCGCTGCGGCCCTGACCGGCCGCTGACCGCACGAGGGGCCCGGGCCGACATGTAGTCCCGGGCCCCTCCGTCAACCGCCCCCCTGGTCCCGTCCCGGTCAAGTGCGGGCGGGGGGGGGGGGGTGGGGGGTGTCGCGGGGG
>NZ_JBJGYL010000031.1:0-59495 GCF_054049975.1 Geodermatophilus sp. SYSU D01119
GCGGGGGGGCGCGGGCCGGGGGGGGGCGGGGGCGAACAGGGGGGTACAGCCGGGCCGGGGGGTGAGCGGGGTGGGGCCGGGGGGGACGCCCCGGGCCGGGGCGCCGGACCCGGACGCGGTGGCGTCCGGGCCCGGCGGGTGGTGCGGCAGGTCAGCCGACGTTGACGCCGAAGTCCTGGGCGATGCCACGCAGGCCGGAGGCGTAGCCCTGGCCGACGGCGCGGAACTTCCAGTCGGCGCCGTTGCGGTACAGCTCACCGAAGACCATGGCGGTCTCGACCGAGGCGTCCTCGGTGAGGTCGTAGCGGGCGATCTCGGAGCCGTTGGCCTGGTTCACGACGCGGATGAAGGCGTTGCGGACGGCGCCGAAGTTCTGCTTGCGGTTGTCGGCGTCGTAGATCGACACCGGGAAGACGATCTTGTCGACGGTCGGCGGGACACCGGCCAGGTTGACCTGGATGACCTCGTCGTCGCCCTCGCCCTGGCCGGTGAGGTTGTCACCGACGTGGACGACGGAGCCGTCGGGGCTGCGCAGGTTGTTGAAGAACACGAAGCCCGAGTCGTCGGGGGTGACCCTGCCGCCGGCGTCGAGCATGATCGCCGACGCGTCGAGGTCGAAGTCGCCGCCGGAGAACGTGTTGACGTCCCAGCCGAGGCCGACGTTCACGGCGGTCAGACCCGGCGCCTCCTTGGTCAGCGAGACGTTCCCGCCCTTGGAGAGGCTGACACCCATCTGTTGAGCTCCCATGACTGTCGTCGAGCGCCGCGGCGGTCGCCGCTGCGCAGCGCACCGGCGGGCCGGTGCGACCGGGGGACGCGGGCGCGGGCGCCCGGCGCCGTCCCCCGGCACCGCCGCACCGGGTGCCGGTCGGGCACCCGGCGGAGCGGACGTGTCTCGGATACTGCCGCACGGTCACCCGGGTGAACAGGTGCCGCGACCCGGGCGCCGGACGGGGCCGGGCGGGCGCCACCCAGGCGCCCGCCCGGCCCGCGGCCGCTCAGGAGGAACGGTGCTCGCCGCGCTCGTCGGCACCCGTCGCAGCGGGGACGTCGCCCTCGGTGCGCACGGTCGGCGTCCCGGTCTCCCCGGCGACGGCGGCCGCGTCCCGGCCCGCGCTGGGCTCCGGGGCGCCCACCGCGGCGGCCTCGCGGGCGTCGCGGCGGCTGCGCGCCAGGCTCGCCACGGTGGTGACGAACAGCGTGACGACGATGACCAGGAGCGACAGCCAGGTCGGGATCTCCGGGATGGCGGTGACGTGCTCGCCGCCGTTGATGAAGGGCAGCTCGTTCTCGTGCAGCGCGTGGATGAGCAGCTTGACCCCGATGAAGCCGAGGATGACCGCCAGGCCGTAGTGCAGGTAGACCAGCCGGTCGAGCAGGCCGTCGATGAGGAAGAACAGCTGGCGCAGGCCGAGCAGCGAGAAGGCGTTGGCGGTGAAGACCAGGAAGGTCTCCTCGGTCAGGCCGAAGATGGCCGGGATCGAGTCGACGGCGAAGAGGATGTCGGCGCTGCCGATGGCGACCAGGGCGATGGCCAGCGGGGTGATGAAGCGCTTGCCGTCGACCTTGGTGACCATCCGGTCGCCGTGGTAGTCCGACGTCGTCGGGATGACCCGGCGGACCAGGCGCAGGAAGCCGTTCTCCTCGAACTCCTCGTCGTCGTCCCCGCCGGCGCGTGCCTGCGCGACCGCGGTGTAGATGAGGAACGCGCCGAACAGGTAGAAGACCCAGCTGAAGTTCTCGATCGCGGCGGCGCCGAGGAAGATGAAGACCGTCCGCAGGACCAGCGCGAACGCGATGCCGAAGAGCAGCACCTTCTGCTGCAGCTCCCGGGGCACCGCGAAGCTGGCCATGATCAGGACGAAGACGAAGAGGTTGTCGACGGACAGGCTCTTCTCGGTGATGTAGCCGGCGAAGTACTCACCGCCGTACTGGCCGCCGGCGAAGACCCACACCCCGATGCCGAACACCACGGCGATCGCGACGTAGGCCGCCGACCAGGTGGCGGCCTCCCGCAGCGTGGGGGCGTGCGGTGTGCGCACGTGACCGACGAAGTCGAAGGCGATCATCGCGATGATCGCGCCGACGGTGATCGCCCACACCCAGAAGGGGACGTCCATACGGTGGTACCTCCGGTCCACTGGCAGTTGTCAGCACCGGAGGTCTCTCCCACCGACCGGGATCGGTCGGCCGGTGGCGCCGGGGTCCTGCGGCCCGTGCTGACGACGCCACCGCGGCGGGATACTCCCCTCCACGCAGGACCCGGTCCGCGAGGCGCAGGAACGTCGCACGGGTGGGTCCAGGACGGTCAACGGGCGGCGGGGGGCGCCGGGTTCCCGGACGGGACAGACGGTTGCGTCCGCCTCCCCGGCCGGGGCGGGCGCGCCGGGGCCGGCCCGGCGACAGCGTGCGCCGGGGTGCAGCGAGGGCGCCCGGGACCGCACGTCCCCGCACACCGTCGGGCGCCGCGGACGGTCCCCGCGGGGCCGGCCCACCGGCCGGCCCCGCGGGCCGCGTCAGGCGTGCGCGGCGTCGAGCTGGCGCAGCTCCTTCTTGAGCTCGGTGAGCTCGTCGCGCAGCCGGGCGGCCACCTCGAACTGCAGCTCGCGGGCGGCGGCGAGCATCTGGTCGTTCATCTGGCTGATCAGGTCGGCCAGCTCGGCGCGCGGCAGGCCCTGGACGTCGATCGCCCCGGCCTTGCCCTTGGTCTTCGACGACAGCCCCGGCACCGGCGCCTTGCCGCGGGACTGCTGGCGGCCCGACCCGCCGACGAGCTCGGCGCCGCCGTCCTCGGCCTCGCGGTAGATCCCGTCGAGGATGTCGACGATCTTCTTGCGCAGCGGCTGCGGGTCGATGCCCCGCTCGCGGTTGTAGGCGATCTGCTTCTCGCGACGCCGGCTGGTCTCCTCGATCGCCGTGGCCATCGAGGGCGTGATCGTGTCGGCGTACATGTGCACCTGGCCCGACACGTTGCGCGCCGCGCGGCCGATCGTCTGGATCAGCGAGGTGCCCGAGCGGAGGAAGCCCTCCTTGTCGGCGTCGAGGATGGCCACCAGCGACACCTCGGGCAGGTCGAGGCCCTCCCGCAGCAGGTTGATGCCGACCAGCACGTCGTACTCGCCCTGCCGCAGCTCCCGCAGCAGCTCGACCCGGCGCAGCGTGTCGACCTCGGAGTGCAGGTAGCGGACCTTGATGCCGAGCTCGAGCAGGTAGTCGGTGAGGTCCTCGGCCATCTTCTTGGTCAGCGTGGTGACGAGGACCCGCTCGTCCTTCTCGGTGCGCTCGCGGATCTCGCCCACCAGGTCGTCGATCTGGCCCTTGGTCGGCTTGACGACGACCTCCGGGTCGACGAGGCCGGTGGGGCGGATGACCTGCTCCACCACGTCGCCCTGCACGCGGCCCAGCTCGTAGGGGCCCGGGGTGGCCGACAGGTAGACGGTCTGGCCGATCCGGTCGGTGAACTCCTCCCACTTGAGCGGGCGGTTGTCCATCGCCGAGGGCAGCCGGAAGCCGTGCTCCACCAGCGTGCGCTTGCGGCTCATGTCGCCCTCGTACATGCCGCCGATCTGCGGCACGGTCACGTGCGACTCGTCGATGACGAGCAGGAAGTCGTCGGGGAAGTAGTCGATGAGACAGGCACCCGCGGTTCCCGGCGCGCGGCCGTCGATGTGCCGCGAGTAGTTCTCGATGCCGGAGCAGAAGCCGACCTGGCGGATCATCTCGATGTCGTAGGTGGTGCGCATGCGCAGCCGCTGGGCCTCCAGGAGCTTGCCCTGCTTCTCCAGCTCCGCCAGCCGCTCCTCGAGCTCGGCCTCGATGGTGCCGATGGCCCGCTCCATGCGCTCCGGCCCGGCGACGTAGTGGCTGGCCGGGAAGACGAACAGCTCGTGGACCTCGCGCACGACCTCGCCGGTGAGCGGGTGCAGGTAGTACAGCCGCTCGACCTCGTCGCCGAACATCTCGATCCGGACGGCGAGCTCCTCGTAGACCGGGAAGACCTCGATCGTGTCGCCGCGCACCCGGAACGTGCCGCGGGTGAAGGACAGGTCGTTGCGGGTGTACTGCTCGGTGACCAGGGTGCGCAGCAGCTCGTCGCGGTCGCGCTCCTCCCCCACCGAGATCTTCAGCGCCCGGTCGACGTACTCCGACGGCGTGCCCAGGCCGTAGATGCAGGAGACGGTGGAGACCACGACGACGTCGCGCCGGGTGAGCAGGCTGTTGGTGGCCGAGTGCCGCAGCCGCTCGACCTCCTCGTTGATCGAGGAGTCCTTCTCGATGTAGGTGTCGGTCTGCGGGACGTACGCCTCGGGCTGGTAGTAGTCGTAGTACGAGACGAAGTACTCGACGGCGTTGTCGGGCAGCAGCTCGCGGAACTCGTTGGCCAGCTGCGCGGCGAGCGTCTTGTTCGGCGCCATGACCAGCGTGGGCCGCTGCACCTGCTCGATGAGCCAGGCCGTGGTGGCCGACTTCCCGGTACCGGTGGCGCCCAGCAGCACGGAGTCCTTCTCGCCCGAGTTGACCCGCTCGGCGAGGGCCTTGATCGCCGCCGGCTGGTCGCCCGAGGGCTGGAACTCGCTGACGACGCGGAAACGCCCCTGGGTGGGCCGGATGTCGGTGGTCGCGCGCACGGAGACGACGGTACGACCGACCGGCGACAGAAACCGGTGTGACGGGACGGGCGGCTGCGCCCCGGGGGACGGACGGGACCGTGCCGGTTGACCGGGAGGGGCCTCGGTGCTCGTCCCGGCGCGTCGCGCCCGCTAGCGTGTCGCCTCGCAGGAGCGCGCAGGGACCAGTGCCACCCGGAGACAGGGCGAGGTCGGACCCGGCGCAGCTCCCCGGCCGCCGGACAGGCGCCGCCGGACCTGCGCACGACGCCCCCCGCGGCCCCGCCGTGGGGGGCGTCGTCGTCGGGGCCCCGTCATCAGGGCCCCGTCGTCGGGGCCCCGTCGGCGCAGGGCTCCAGGGGACCGGCCACCGGGCCGCCGGGACCGCTGTGACGCGTGGGACGTGACGTCCGACGCGGCAGGTGTGGGCGGTCGCGGATCGGGCAAGGGACGTGCGGGCACCCCCGTGTCCAGACCCCCTGCCGACGCCCGTGGCGGGGGGCCGTCGCGCCCCCGGACCCCGCCCGCGGGCGCCCCGTGCAGGAGGAAACACGTCCATGACCCAGGTGTGGCCCGGCTCCGCCTACCCCCTCGGAGCCACCTACGACGGCACCGGGACCAACTTCGCCATCTTCAGCGAGGTCGCGGAGAAGGTGGAGCTCTGCCTCTTCGACGAGGCGGGCAACGAGGAGCGCATCCGGCTCCCCGAGATGGACGGCTACGTCTGGCACGCCTTCCTGCCCGGCATCCAGCCCGGGCAGCGCTACGGCTTCCGCGTGCACGGCCCGTACGACCCCGAGAACGGGCACCGGTGCAACCCGAACAAGCTGCTGCTCGACCCCTACGCCAAGGCCATCGACGGCAACGTCGACTGGGACGAGGCCTGCTTCGGCTACCGCTTCGGCAGCGGTGAGCGCAACGACGACGACTCCGCGCCGCACATGCCGAAGTCCGTCGTCGTCAACCCGTACTTCGACTGGGGCGTGGACCGCCCGCCGCGGACCCCCTACAACAAGACGGTCATCTACGAGGCCCACGTCAAGGGCCTGACGATGACGCACCCGCGCGTCCCCGAGGAGCTGCGCGGCACCTACGCCGGCATCGCGCACCCGGCGGTCATCGAGCACCTGCAGTCGCTGGGCATCACCGCGATCGAGCTCATGCCCGTGCACCAGTTCGTGCAGGACGACACGCTGCTGCAGAAGGGCCTGCGCAACTACTGGGGCTACAACACGATCGGCTTCTTCGCGCCGCACAACGAGTACGCGCAGCAGACCGACGGCCAGCAGGTCCAGGAGTTCAAGGGCATGGTCCGGACGCTGCACGAGGCCGGCATCGAGGTCATCCTCGACGTCGTCTACAACCACACGGCCGAGGGCAACCACATGGGCCCGACGCTGTCGTTCAAGGGCATCGACAACCGGACGTACTACCGGCTGGTCGAGGGTGACGAGCAGTACTACATGGACACCACGGGCACCGGGAACTCGCTCAACGTCCGCACCCCGCAGGCGCTGCAGCTGATCATGGACTCGCTGCGCTACTGGGTCACCGAGATGCACGTCGACGGCTTCCGCTTCGACCTCGCCTCCACCCTCGCCCGGCAGTTCCACGAGGTCGACCGGCTGTCGGCGTTCTTCGACCTGGTGCACCAGGACCCGATCGTCAGCCAGGTGAAGCTCATCGCCGAGCCGTGGGACGTCGGCGACGGCGGCTACCAGGTGGGCAACTTCCCGGCCCTGTGGACCGAGTGGAACGGCAAGTACCGCGACACCGTCCGCGACTTCTGGCGCGGCGAGGACGCCACCATCGGCGAGTTCGCCAGCCGCATCTCCGGCTCGGCCGACCTGTACAAGCACTCCGGCCGCCGGCCGGTGGCGAGCATCAACTTCGTCACCGCGCACGACGGGTTCACCCTCAACGACCTCGTCTCCTACAACGAGAAGCACAACGAGGCCAACGGCGAGGGCAACAACGACGGCGAGAGCCACAACCGCAGCTGGAACTGCGGCGTCGAGGGCGAGACCGACGACCCGGAGGTGCTCGAGCTGCGCGCCCGCCAGCGGCGCAACTTCATCGCCTCGCTGATGCTCAGCCAGGGCGTGCCGATGCTGCTGCACGGCGACGAGCTCGGCCGCACGCAGAACGGCAACAACAACGGCTACTGCCAGGACTCCGAGCTGACCTGGATCGACTGGGACTCGGTCGACGAGGGGCTGCTGGAGTTCACCAAGCTGGTCACCCGGCTGCGCACCGAGCACCCGACCTTCCGCCGTCGCCGGTTCTTCCACGGCCGCCCGGTGCGCCGCGAGGAGGGCGACCCGGTGCAGGACGTCGCCTGGTTCACCCCGTCCGGCGAGCTGATGAGCGACGAGGACTGGGACGCCGGCTTCGCCAAGTCGCTGGCCATGTACCTCAACGGCCACGGCATCCGGGAGACCGACGAGCGCGGCGAGGACGTCGTCGACGACTGCTTCTACCTCGCGTTCAACGCCCACCACGAGCCGATCGAGTTCACCGTGCCGCCGGGCGAGTACGCCGAGGGCTGGACGGTCGTCGTCGACACCGCGGAGCTGGGCGCCGTCGAGCCGGTGCAGGTCAAGGCCGGCGACACCGTCCGGGTCGAGGCGCGCGCCACCGTCGTGCTGCAGGCCGCGCCGTGAGCGAGGCGACCGAGCGCCGCCGGGGCGTCCCGGCGGCGACCTACCGGCTGCAGGTGACCGCCGGGTTCACCCTCGACGACGCCGCGGCGGTGGCCGGCTACCTGGCCGACCTCGGCGTGAGCCACGCGTACACCTCCCCGCTGCTGCGCTCGGCGGCGGGCAGCACGCACGGCTACGACACCGTCGACCACGCGCACGTCGACGAGTCGCGCGGCGGGCAGGAGGGCTTCGACCGGCTCGTGGCGGCGCTGCACGAGCACGGGCTGGGCCTGGTGCTCGACCTCGTGCCCAACCACATGGGCGTGGCCGACCCGGCCGAGGCGCCCTGGTGGTGGGACGTGCTCCAGCACGGCCGCGACAGCGCGCACGCGTCGGCGTTCGACGTCGACTGGGACTTCGGCGGCGGGCGCGTCCGCATCCCGGTCCTGGGCTCGGCCGACGACGTCGAGAAGCTCGAGGTGGTGGACGGCGAGCTCCGCTACTACGACAACCGCTTCCCCCTCGCGCCCGGCACCGGCGAGGGGACGCCGCAGGAGGTGCACGACCGGCAGCACTACGAGCTGGTCGACTGGCGGCGCGCGGACGCCGACCTCAACTACCGGCGGTTCTTCGCCATCAACACCCTCGCCGGGCTGCGCGTGGAGGACTCGGAGGTCTTCCGGGCCACCCACGAGCTGGTGCTGCGGCTCGTCGAGGACGGCGCCGTCGACGGGCTGCGGATCGACCACCCCGACGGCCTCGCCGACCCGAAGGGCTACCTCGACCGGCTGGCCGAGGCCTCCGGCGGGCGCTGGACGGTGGTCGAGAAGATCCTCGAGCCCGGTGAGGACCTGCCCGACAGCTGGCGCACCGCCGGCACCACCGGCTACGACGCGCTCGCCGAGGTCGACGACGTCCTCGTCGACCCGGCGGGCGAGGCGGGCCTGACCGCGCTGGACACCGAGCTGTCCGGCCGGGAGGTCGACTACGCGCAGCTGGTGCACGACTGCAAGCGCGAGGTGACCGACGGGATCCTCGGCTCGGAGGTGGCCCGGCTGGTGCGGGTGATCGGCGAGCTGCCGGGCGTTGACGTGGAGACGGAGAAGGAGGCGCTGGCCGAGCTGCTGGCCACCTTCTCGGTCTACCGCAGCTACCTGCCCGACGGCCGCGAGCACCTCGACGCCGCGGTGGCCGCCGTCCGCGACCGCCGGCCCGACCTGGTCGCCGCGGTCGACGCGCTGCACCCGGTGCTGGCGCAGGCCGGCACCGAGGCGGCCACCCGCTTCGAGCAGACCAGCGGCCCGGTGATGGCCAAGGGCGTCGAGGACAGCGCCTACTACCGGTGGGCGCGCTTCGTGGTCCTCAACGAGGTGGGCGGGGACCCGGCCCGGTTCGGCAGCACCGTCGAGGAGTGGCACGAGGCGCAGGCGCGGCGGCTCGCGCGCAAGCCCGAGTCGATGACCACGCTGACCACGCACGACACCAAGCGCAGCGAGGACACCCGGGCCCGCCTGGCCGTCCTCGCCGAGGTGCCCACCGAGTGGGCCGACCTGGTGCGCGGCTGGCTGTCGCGCCACCCGCTGCCCGACCGGCCGCTGGCGCACCTGGTGTGGCAGAACCTGGTCGGCGCCTGGCCGCTGTCCCGCGAGCGGGCGCACGCCTACGCGGAGAAGGCGGCCCGGGAGGCCGGGCTGTCGACGACGTGGACCGACGTCGACGAGGAGTTCGAGGCCGCGCTGCACGCGATGGTCGACGCCGCCTTCGACGACGCGACGACGCACGGCGAGATCGAGGCGTTCGTCGAGCGGATCGCGGCGGCGGGGCGGTCGAACGGGCTGGCGCAGAAGCTGCTGCAGCTGACGATGCCCGGCGTCCCCGACGTCTACCAGGGCACCGAGCTGTGGGACCACTCGCTGGTCGACCCGGACAACCGCCGCCCGGTCGACTACGACGAGCGGCGCGCACTGCTGGCCCGGCTCGACGGCGGTGAGGTGCCCGGGGTCGACGCGACCGGCGCGGCCAAGTTGCTGGTCACCTCGCGGGCGCTGCGGCTGCGCCGGGACCGCCCGGAACTGTTCACCGGCTACACGCCCGTGCAGGTGACCGGGTCCGCCGCGCAGCACGTCGTCGCCTTCGACCGCGGGTCCGGGGAGCAGGGCGGCGCGGTGACGGTGGCGACGCGGCTGCCCGTGGCGCTGGCGGCGTCCGGCTGGGGCGACACCGCGCTGGCGCTGCCCACCGGAGCCTGGCGGGACGTCCTGACCGGCACCCGGGTGGTCTCCGACGCCGGCGGGACGCCGGTGGGCGAGCTGCTCGCCCGGCTGCCGGTGGCGCTGCTCGTCCGCGACTGAGACGGAGGTCACGCGGGGACCGGGCGGTCGCCCGGCCCCTGCGTGACCTGCGGCTCCTCCCCGTGGCCGACGAGGCGCCCCTCCCGACACGCCCGTGACGCGTGGGGCGGACGAGCCACGGCGTGACCCGTTCGTTACCTTGGCTGCGCACGCGGGTCCAGAACGGCCACGTGCCGGAGCCGGTCCGCCGAACCCCGTCCGCCGGGCTCCGTTCCTCTGCACAGCCAGGACGGGGGTGGGGGACCCATCTCGGCGCCTGCACCGTGGTCACGGGGGGACCGGACGCAGCGCCTCGGGGTGAAGCCGCACGTCGTGCGGCCGGGGCACCGATCGCTCCGAACCCGACAGCTCACCTCGCAGGCGGTGGATCGGAGATCCCCCATGCGCACGTCCACCTCCCTGATCCGCCGTGCCCTCGTGACGACCGGCGTCGCGGCGGTCGCCCTCGGCGTCGCCGCCGGCCCCGCCTCGGCCGCCGCCCCCAACGACTGGGACGCCGTCGCCCAGTGCGAGTCCAGCGGCAACTGGTCGATCAACACCGGGAACGGCTACTACGGCGGGCTGCAGTTCAGCCAGAGCACCTGGGCCGCCTTCGGTGGCACCGCCTACGCGCCGCGCGCCGACCTGGCCACCAAGGCGCAGCAGATCGCCGTCGCCGAGCGCACGCTCGACGTCCAGGGCCCGGGCGCCTGGCCCACCTGCGGCGAGGGCCTGGACCCGTCGGCGCCCGAGGCGGGGTCCCCGGCCGCGGCACCGGCCCCGGCCCCCGCTGCCGCCCCGGCCGCCGCGCCCGCCGCCTCCGGCGACACGCACACCGTCGTCCGCGGCGACACGCTGGCCAAGATCGCCCGCGCCGAGGGCGTCGACGGCGGCTGGCGGGCGCTGTGGGCGGCCAACCGCGACGCGGTGCCGAACCCGAACCGGATCTCGGTCGGCCAGGTGCTGCAGCTGCCGTGACCCGCGTGCGGCGGCCGGGGCTCCCCCGGCCGCCGCACCTGGTGGCAACCCCGGGCGCAGCGCAGTGGCCCGCCAGCCGGCCGCGGCGCAGTGGTCGGCCGGCCGCGGCGCAGTGATCGGCGGGCGGCAGCGCAGTGATCGGCGGGCCGCAGCGCAGTGATTGGCGGGCCGCAGCGCGGGCAAGACGGTCCGGTCACCCCGCACGCCCCCTGGAGGTCCCCGCATGTCCGCACCCGTCGAGTTCGCCGTCTGGGCGCCCGTGCCCGAGCGGGTGCGCGTGCAGGTCGACGACGCCGTGCACGACATGCGCCGCGACGAGCGCGGCTGGTGGCGCGCGGAGGTCGAGGCCGGCCCCGACGCCGACTACGGCTTCCTGCTCGGCGACGACGACACGCCGCGACCCGACCCGCGCGCGCGGCGGCAGCCCGCCGGCGTGCACGGCCTCTCCCGCCGGTTCGACCCGTCCGCGTACGCCTGGGGCGACACCGCGTGGACCGGGCGCCCGCTGGCCGGCGGCGTCGTCTACGAGATGCACGTCGGCACCTTCACCCCCGAGGGCACCCTCGACTCGGCGATCGACCGGCTCGGCCACCTCGTCGACCTCGGCGTCGACTTCGTCGAGCTGCTGCCGGTGAACACCTTCGACGGCGCCCACAACTGGGGCTACGACGGCGTGCTCTGGTACGCGGTGCAGGAGAGCTACGGCGGCCCGGCCGCCTACCAGCGCTTCGTCGACGCCTGCCACCAGCGCGGCCTCGGCGTCATCCAGGACGTCGTCTACAACCACCTCGGGCCGTCCGGGAACTACCTGCCGCTGTTCATGCCGGTCTTCAGCGAGGGCGGCGCGAACACCTGGGGCGAGTCGGTGAACCTGTCGGGGCCCGACTCCGACGAGGTGCGCCGCTACATCCTGGACAACGCGCTGATGTGGCTGCGGGACATGCACGTCGACGGGCTGCGGCTCGACGCCGTGCACGCGCTGGTCGACGAGCGCGCCACCCACGTGCTGGAGGAGATGGCGCGCGAGGTCGAGGCGCTCTCGGTCGCCGTGGGCCGGCCGCTCACGCTCATCGCCGAGAGCGACCTCAACGACCCGCGCCTGGTCACCCCGCGCGTCGCCGGCGGCACCGGCATCGACGCGCAGTGGAGCGACGACTTCCACCACGCGCTGCACGCCACGCTCACCGGCGAGGGGCAGGGCTACTACCGCGACTTCGCCGAGGCCGGGCTCGGCGGGGTGGCCAAGACGCTCACCGGCGCCTTCTTCCACGACGACGCGTGGTCGAGCTTCCGCCGTCGCCACCACGGCCGGCCCGTGGACACCACCCGGCTGCCGGGCTGGAAGTTCCTCGGCTACCTGCAGGACCACGACCAGATCGGCAACCGCGCCGTCGGCGACCGGATCTCGGCCACCCTCTCCCCCGGCCTGCTCGCCGTCGGCGCCACCCTGGTGCTGACCAGCCCCTTCACCCCGATGCTCTTCATGGGCGAGGAGTGGGGCGCCGCCACCCCGTGGCAGTTCTTCACCAGCCACACCGACCCGGACATCGGCCGGGCGACGGCGGAGGGCCGCAAGAGCGAGTTCGCCGGGCACGGCTGGGACGCCGACGAGGTGCCCGACCCGCAGGACCCCGAGACCTTCCGCCGCTCGAAGCTGGACTGGTCGGAGCCCGAGCGCGAGCCGCACGCCCGGCTGCTCGAGGTGCACCGGACGCTGCTTGCCCTGCGGCGGCAGCACCCCGAGCTCGTGGACGCCGACCTGTCGGCCGTCGAGGTCGGCTGGGACGACGAGGACCGCGTGCTCGTGGTGCACCGCGGCGGGCTGCGCGTGGTGGCCAACCTGTCCGGCGAGGAACAGGAGGTCGACCTCGACCGGACGGCGACCGGCGTGCTGTTCGCGACGTCCGGCGAGCCGGCGCTGGACGGGACGACGGTGACGCTGCCGGCCGAGAGCGCCGCGATCCTCACCACCTGATGCGCCGGCTGCACCCGGACCCCGCGGACGGCCTGTCCGACGCCGACCTGGCCGAGGCGTACCGGCTGCCGCCCGGCCGGTCGCTGCGGGTGGACTTCGTGACCTCCCTCGACGGGGCGATCGCCGTCGGCGGGCGGAGCGCGGGGCTCGGGTCGCCGGGCGACCAGCGGGTGTTCCGGACGCTGCGGGCGCTCGCCGACGGCGTGCTGGTGGGCGCCGGCACGGCCACCGCGGAGGGCTACCGGCCGGTGGACGCCGACCCCGCCGTGGTGGCGCTGCGGGCCTCGCTGGGGCGGCCGGCGGCGGCGCCGGTCGTCGTCGTGTCGCGGCGGGCGTCGCTCGCGCCGGACGGCCGGCTGGCGGTGCCCTCGACCGTGCTGGTCACCTGCGCGGCGGCGCCCGCCGAGCGCCGGGCCGCGCTGGCCGCCGCCGGCGTGGACGTGCTCGTCTGCGGGGACGACGACGTCGACCTGCCGCTGGCGCTCGACCGGCTGGCCGGGCGGGGGCTCGAGCAGCTGGTGTGCGAGGGCGGGCCGGCGCTGCTGGCGGCCGCGCTGGAGGCGGGCGTCGTCGACGAGCTCGACCTGACCCTCTCCCCCGCGCTCGTCGGCGGCGAGGCGCGGCTGGTCGGGCCCGCGCTGTCCGCCGTCGTCCGCCCGCGGCTGCTGCAGGTGCTCGAGGAGGACGGCGTCCTGTTCACCCGCTACGCGGTGGGCGCCCAGCACTGAGCCGAGAGCTCCTGCGCCTGCCGGCGGGCGTCGGCCGTCGCCTCGCGCTGGGCGGCGTCGAGCGGGACGGCGGCCAGGTCGCGCAGCGCCTCCCGGGCGGCGGCCGGCTCCTCCCGCCGCACGGCCAGCTCGGCGAGGAAGGCGAGCGCCTCGACGCGCTCGACCGGGTCGGCGTCCGGGGACCGGCGCAGGGCGCCGGCGAGGAGCTTCGTGGCCTGGTCGACGTCGCCGCGGGAGTCGGCCGCGACGACGGCGTCGGCGAGGCTGCGGGCCAGCCGGGACGCCGGCACGGCCGACTCGGGCTCCGCTCCGCCGCGCACGACGCGGATCCAGTTGCCGCCGGGGTCGACCACGCTGAAGCCGGTCGACCCCTCGGCGTTGCACCGCGGCCGCGGCCGGGTGATGCGCGGGAAGCCGGTCAGCGGCAGCCGCCCGTACCGCTCCCGGAGGCCGGCGGCGAAGGCCCCGGAGAGCTCCGCCGGGTCCTCCACCACGAGCAGGCAGCTGCCGTAGGAGTCCTCGGGACGGTGGCCGGGCAGCGCGAACCAGTGCAGGTCCACGTCGTCGCGTCGCGTGGCGAGACAGGGGTTCGGGCGCTGCTGCCGGTACGTCGTCTCGAAGCCGAGGGCGGCGGCGAAGCCGGCCACCTCGTCGATCGAGGCGCAGGGCAGCAGGGGGACGGTGCGGGCGCCGGCCATCCCCGCAGTGCACCACCCCGGCCCGCTCCGGCGCACGTGCTCACGTGGGTACCGCTGGCGCTCGGATGGGGATCCGCGCCCCATGTGCGCAGGTCATCGCGTCCCTAGCGTCGTCGCCGGACCCGCCGCCCCGGGCGGGCCGCGACCGCAGGAGGACGTCATGGGCAAGGCCGTCGTCAGTCTCGCCACCGGTCTCGAGGACCCGGAGAAGGTCACCGTCGCGATGCTCATGGCCGTCGGCGCCGCCGAGACCGGCCGCGAGACGGTCGTGTTCGCGGCCAAGGAGGCCGTCCGGCTGGCGCTGGAGGGCACCGCGGTCGGCACCGCGTGCGCCGGGTGCCCGCCGCTGCCCTCGCTGATGGACCGCTTCCTCGCCGCGGGCGGTCGGTGGTTCGTCTGCCCGGTCTGCTTCGAGGCCAAGCAGCTCGACGCGGGCCGGCTGGTCAAGGGCGCCGAGCTGGCCGGGACCATCCCGCTCTGGACCTGGATCGGCGACGAGGGCGCCACCACCTTCAGCTACTGAGCAGCCCCAGCTCCACGGCCCGGCGGACCGCCTCCCGCCGGCCGCCGGCGCCGAGCCGGCCGAGGACCGCGGTCACGTGGTGCTCGGCCGTCCGCGGCGAGACGACCAGCCGCGCGGCGATCTCCGCGTTGCTCAGCCCCTCGGCCAGCAGCCGCAGCACCTCGGCCTGCCGGGCGGTCAGCCCGGCCGGGTGGGCGCGGGAGGTCCCCCGGCGGCCGTGCCGCACGGCGAGGCCCAGCTCCCGCATCCGCCGGGCCACCCGCGCGGCCAGCGGCGCGGCGCCCAGCGCCCGCGCCGTCTCCAGCGCCTCCGCCAGCGCCGTCGGCTCGTCGAGGGCGGACAGCCACAGCGCCCGGTCGCGCGGCCAGCCGATGGCGCCGAAGGCGTCGGCGGCGGCCCGCGGGTCCGCGGCCAGCAGGGCCGCGTGCGCCGGGGCGGACGGGCCGGCGGCGTCGTGGCGCACCCCGGCCAGCGACGCCCAGGCCGCGAGCCGCCCGCCGCCCCAGCCGACGGCACCGGCCGCCCGGGCCAGCTCCACGGCGCGGGCGGCGCGCGCGCCGGGCAGCGGCCGCCCGCGCACGAGCGCGTCCTCGACCTCCAGCTCCAGCACCGGCACGAGGCGCTGCAGCTCGCCGGTGCGGTCGGCCCGCGCCGCGACGTCGGCCAGCCGCTCGACCGCGTCGGGGTCACCGCGCCGCACGGCCCGCTCGGCCAGCAGCGTGCGCGCCAGCAGGTCGCTCACCGAGCCGTCGCGGCCGGCCTCCGCACGGGCGGCGGCCTCGACGTCCACCGGTTCGCCGGCGCGCAGCCGCAGCCAGGCCGTCGTGAGCCGGGCGTAACCGCCGAGCGCGTCGACCTCGTGCGCCGCGGCGTGCGCGGCCGCCCGGTCCGCGGCCGCGCGGGCGGCGTCCGGCCGCAGCCACAGCAGCTGCGTCCAGGCCAGGTTGACCAGCGCGCGCACCGCCTCGTGGTGGTCGCCGCACGCCGCGGCCGCCCGGTGCGCCTCCTCGAGCGTCGCGGTGGCCGCGGGGTCGGCCTGCGCCTCGACGGTCCCGGTGGTCACCCGCGCGTGCGCGGCGGTGGCGGCGTCCCCGAGCCGGTCGGCCAGCGCGGCCGCCCGCCGGCCCTCCGCGAGCGCCTCGTCCGCGCGGTCGCCCAGCATGGCCAGCTGCGCCCCCGCGGCCCGGGCGCGCGCCAGGTCGGCCGAGTCGCCGAGCGGCTCCAGCAGCGCGACCGCCTCGGCCGCCTCCCGGCGCGCGGCCGCGCCGTCCCCCGCGTACCAGTGCAGCCGCGCGCGGACCCGCGCGCACCGGCCCAGGCCCCGCCGGTCGTCGGTGGCGCGGTGCGCGACCGCGGCGGCGTCGACGGCCGCCAGCGCGTCGGGGACCCGGCCGGCGAGGTACGCGGCGCCCGCCAGCTCCTCGTACAGCGCGGCCCGCTCCGCGTCGGGCAGCGCCCCGGCCAGCGGCACCGCGCGGCGGTAGTGGGCGAACGCCTCGCGGTTGGCACCCGCCGCCGCGGCGGCGCGGGCGGCGGGCAGGGCGGCCGCGGCCAGGGCGGCGACGTCGCCGGCGGCCTCGGCGTGGTGCACGAGGTCGGCGGGGTCGGCGCCCAGGCGCTGCAGCGCGGCGAGCACGGCCGCGGACAGCCGGCGCCGGTCGGCCGCCGGGAGCGCCTCGGAGACGGCGCTGCGGGCGAGCTCGTGCCGGAAGGCGACGGCGTCCGGTCCGACCCTCAGCAGGCCGGCCCGCTCCGGCTCGGCGGCCGACGCCGCCCAGCCCGGGACCGTCGCGTCCAGGACGTCGGTGCCGGTCCGCGCCGGCACGACCGACACGAGCTCCACCAGCGCCCGGGCCGCCGGCGACAGCGCGGCGACGCGGCCGGTCACGGCGTCGCGCACCGACGGCGGCGGCGCCGTCGTGCCCGCGGCGGCGAGCTCGGTGACGTAGAACGGGTTGCCGCCGGTGAGCGCGTGCACCCGCGCCGCGCCGTCGCCCACCGCCTCGCCCACCGCCTCGCCCACCGCCTCGCCCACGAGCTCGGCCACCGCGGCCGCCGACAGCGGCTCCAGCGGCAGCCGCGTGACCGCCGGCGGCGGCAGGGCGGCCAGCGCGGACCGCAGCGGCGCGCCGCCGTCCGGCTCGGCGTCGCGGTAGGTGAGCACCAGGACGGCGGGGAGCCCGGGCACCCGCCGGCCGAGCGCGCGGACGACGTCGAGCGTCGCGTCGTCGGCCCAGTGCACGTCCTCGAGCACCAGCACGGTCGGTCGGGACAGCTCGGCGAGCACCGCGTCCAGGACGTCGCCGCGGCCGGCCAGCGCCGCGGCCAGCGGGCCGCCGGCCTCCCGGGCGACGTCGCGCAGCGGACCGTGCGGGCGCGGCGTGGCCAGGTCGTCGCAGCGGCCGGTGAGCACGCGGACACCGGGGACCCGCACGGCCGGCCCGGTCACCAGCGCGGTCTTGCCGATGCCCGCCTCGCCGGTGACGAGCACGACGCCGCCGCGGCCGGCCGCCGCCGACCGCGCGGCCGCGGCGAGGGCGGCCAGCGGCTCCTCCCGCTCCAGCAGGCGCACGTCCGGACGCTAGCCCCACGGGGCCGCGCGCCGGTCAGTCGTCGCCGCCCCGGCCTCCCCGCCCGTTCCCCCGGCCGTTCCCGTTCTCGTCGCCCTTGCCGTTGCCGCGCCCCTCGTCCTCGCCCTCGTCCTCCTCCTCGCCGGGCGCCGGGGAGGGCGCCTCCGTCGTCGGCGCGGTGGTCGGCGGGGCGGGGGCCGGCGGCGGGGCGACGGCGTGCGTGACGGTGACGACCGTGCCGGGCGCGAGCGCGCCGACGGGGTCGAGGGTGATCACCTGGCCGTCGGGGACGTCGGCGGTGGTGACCGGGCGCGGCGTCACCTGCAGGCCGAGGGCGGTGAGCTCCTGCTGCACCTCGCCCACGGGGCGGCCGACGTAGTCGGCGGCGGCCACCGCGACCGTCGGGTCCGGGGCCGGCGCCGAGGTGGTGGTGGGGGCGGGAGCGGCCGGGGTCCCGCCGTCCCCGGCGTTCGCCAGCACCACGCCGACGACGACGGCCAGCGCCGCGAGCAGCGCCACGAGCGCGACCAGCAGGCGCCGGCGGCGTGGCTCGGGCGCCGGCGGGGCGGACGGGGACGCGGGCGGTGACACGGGCGGCGACACGGGCGGCGACGCCGCGGCCGACGGCACGGGCGGCGGCGTCAGCACCCGGGTGGCCGGCGGTGGGACGGCGCCGCCCAGCACCGCGGTGTCGGCGCGGGCGAGCGCGGCCGCGCCGGCGGCGGCGGCGCCGGGCGCACCGCCGGAGGTCACGGCGTCGAGGGCCGCGCGCAGGGCCGCGCCGTCGGCGAACCGCCGGGCCGGGTCCTTGTCCAGCGCCCGCTCGACCACCGCCCGCAGGCCGGCCGGGACCTCTTCCGGGAGCGGCGCCGGCGAGGCGTGCACCTGCATGAGCGCGACCTGCATCGGCGTCTCGCCGTCGAAGGGCAGCCGCCCGGTGAGGCACTGGTAGCCCACGAGACCGAGGGAGTAGACGTCGCTGGCCGGGGTGGCGGGCAGGCCCGACACGAGCTCCGGCGCCATGTACTGGGCGGTGCCGATGACCTGCCCGGTGCCGGTGAGCGCCGCGCTGGCCGACGACCGCGCGATGCCGAAGTCGGTGATCTTCACCGTGCCGTCGGTGGCGACCAGCACGTTGCCCGGCTTGACGTCGCGGTGCACGACGCCGGCCGCGTGCGCGGCGCCGAGGCCGGCCGCCGCGTCCCGGAGCAGCCGCGCCGCCTCCGGCGGGTCGAGCGGGCCGCGGGTCAGCAGCCCGGCGAGCGACTCGCCCTGCACCAGCTCCATGACCAGCCAGGCGACCGGCTCGCCGTCGGCGCCGTCGCTGCCCTCCCCGTAGTCGAACAGGGTGGCGATGTGCGGGTGCACCAGACCGGCGGCGTGCTGCGCCTCGGCGCGGAACCGGGCGCGGAACGTCGGGTCGCCGCTGAACTCGCCGCGCAGCACCTTGACCGCGACGTCGCGCCGCAGCAGCTCGTCGCGCCCGCGCCACACCTGGCCCATCCCGCCGGTCGCGAGCAGGGACTGCAGCGTGTACCGGCCGCCGAGCGTGCGCACGCCCGCCGTCACCGGCCTCCCCCGTCTCCCGGATGCATCCCCCGAGGATCCCGCACGCCCCCGGGGACCACCCGTCCGGTCGACGTCGTCGTGTGCCGTGTCGGGCCCCGCTGGTTGACTGACCTGCATGGACCTGCCCGTGCTGCCGCCGGTCAAGCCGATGCTGGCGAAGGCGGCCACGAAGCTGCCCACCGCCGACGGGCTGTTCTACGAGCCCAAGTGGGACGGGTTCCGCTGCATCGTCTTCCGCGACGGCGACGAGGTCGAGCTCGGCAGCCGCAACGAGCGCCCGCTGACCCGCTACTTCCCCGAGGTCGTCGCCGCGGTGAAGGAGGCGCTGCCCGAGCGCTGCGTCGTCGACGGCGAGATCGTCGTCCCGCAGGGCGACCGGCTGCACTTCGAGTCACTCCTGCAGCGCATCCACCCCGCGAAGTCGCGGGTGGACCTGCTCGCCGAGCAGACGCCGGCGCACCTCGTGGCCTTCGACCTGCTGGCGATCGGCGACGAGTCGCTGCTGGAGACGCCGTTCGCGCAGCGCCGCGCCCGGCTGGAGCAGGTGGTCACCGGCACCGACCGGGTGCACCTGACCGCGCTCACCCAGGACGCCGCCACCGCGCAGCGCTGGTTCCAGGAGTTCGAGGGCGCCGGGCTCGACGGCGTCGTCGCCAAGGCCCCCGACCTGCCCTACGGGCCCGACCAGCGGCTGATGACCAAGGTCAAGCACGTGCGCACCGCCGACTGCGTGGTCGCGGGCTTCCGCTGGCACAAGAGCGGGCCGATCGTCGGGTCGCTGCTGCTCGGCCTGTACGACGACGGCGGCCTGCAGCACATCGGCGTCGCGGCGTCCTTCCCCATGGCCCGGCGCGCGGAGCTGGTGGAGGAGCTGGCGCCCTACCGCGCCGACGCGCTCGACGGGCACCCGTGGCAGGACTGGGTCAACGCCGAGCTGCAGGAGGACGGCGAGCACCGGATGCCCGGGGCGCAGAGCCGCTGGAACGCGAAGAAGGACCTGTCCTGGGTGCCGCTGCGGCCCGAGCTGGTCGTGGAGGTCAAGTACGACCAGCTGGAGGGGCGGCGGCTGCGGCACACCGGGCAGTTCCTCCGCTGGCGTCCCGACCGGGCGCCGGAGAGCTGCACCTACGACCAGCTCGACGTGCCGGTCCGCTACGACCTCGCCGAGGTCTTCACCGGATGACCGGCGGCGGCCCGTCCCGACCTACGGTGGACTCCATGCGTCTGCGCCGCGGCATGCTCGCCGCCACGACCGGACTGCTCCTGGCGGTCACCGGCTGCACCTCGTTCTCCGAGTCCTCCGGCGGCGCCGACGCGTCGTCGTCGGCGGCCTCCTCCACGCCCGCCGAGCCCGAGGCCGCGCCCATCACCTGGACCGACTGCGACGCGCAGATCACCGACCTGGTCGCGGGCACCCCCGGCAGCGAGCGCGACCTGGCCTTCGAGTGCGGCCGCACCGAGGTGCCCATCGACCACGACGAGCCCGACGGCGCCACGCTGCCGCTGTTCCTCGTCCGCGCGGCGCTCGCCGGCCAGACCGACCGGATCGGCTCGCTGCTGGTCAACCCCGGCGGCCCCGGCGGCTCCGGCGCCGACGCGGCGATCGGGCTGGCGCTGACCATGCCCGAGGACGTGCTCCGCCGCTTCGACCTGGTCGGCTTCGACCCGCGCGGGGTCGGCCTGTCCACCGCCGTCGAGTGCATCCCGGCCGAGCTCAAGGACCGGTCCACCGCCGCCGAGCCCCGCCCGACGACGCAGGCGCAGCTCGACGAGGTGCTGACCCTGGCCGACGAGGCCGCCGACGCCTGCGCCGACGAGTACGGCGACGCGCTGGGGACCTTCAACACCGTCGACACCGCTCGCGACATGGACCTGCTGCGGGAGGCGCTCGGCGACGAGCAGCTGACCTACCTCGGCTACTCCTACGGCACCACGCTCGGCTCCACCTACGCCGAGCTGTTCCCGCAGAACGTGCGCGCGCTGGTGCTCGACGCCGTCGTCGACCCCGACGCCGACCCGCAGGAGAAGGCCGAGTCGCAGGCGGCCGGGTTGGAGGCGAGCTTCGACGCCTTCGCCGCCAACTGCACCGGCCTGGTGTCGGGCTGCCCGCTCGGCGGCGAGCCGCGGCGGTTCCTCGACGAGCTGCTCGCCCAGGCCGCCGGCGCGCCGATCCCGAGCGCCCGGCCCGGCGAGACCCGGACGGCGACGCCCGGCGTGATCATGACGGCGGTGCTGTCGGCGCTGTACGACACGGCGTCGTGGCCGCAGCTGTCGCAGTCGCTGGCCGCCGCGCGCAACGGCGACGCCGCGGGCGTGTTCTCCCTCGCCGACTCCTACACCGGCCGGCTCGAGGACGGGTCGTACACGAACCTGATCGACGCCAACCTCGCCATCAACTGCGCCGACACCCCCGAGGACGAGACCTTGTCCGAGGAGGAGGTGCTGCAGCTCGCGCAGGACTGGTCGGCCCGCTACCCGCTGTTCGGCGCGGGCTCGGCCGCCGGGCTCTACAGCTGCTCGACGTGGGACGCCCCGCGCACGCCGCTGCCCGAGCGCGACGCCGAGGGCAGCGCGCCGATCCTGGTCGTGGGCAACACCGGCGACCCGGTGACCCCGCTGCCAGGCGCGGAGGACATGGCCGAGGACCTCACCGCGGGCTCGCTGCTGGTCTGGCAGGGGCAGGGCCACACCGCCTACCCGAAGACCGACTGCATCAGCGCCGCCGTCAACGCCTACCTCATCGACCTGACGGTGCCCCAGGACGGGCTGACGTGCCCGGCCTGAGCCGTCCCGACCCCGGGAGCTGACGGGTGGCCAGCAGCAAGGACGCCGTCGTCCTGACCGTCGACGGGCACGAGGTGCGGGTCTCCAGCCCGGAGAAGCCGTACTTCGCCGAGCACGGGATCCGCAAGATCGACGTCGTCGAGTACTTCGTCGCCGTCGGCGAGGGGATCCTGTTCGCCCTGCGGGACCGGCCGACGACGCTCGAGCGCTGGCCCGGCGGGGTGTTCGAGGGCGCCCGGCTGTCCACCCGGATGGACAACACCGGCGACGCCTTCTACCAGAAGCGGGTGCCCAAGAACGCGCCCGAGTGGGTGCCGACGGCGCACATCACCTTCCCCAGCGGGCGCACCGCCGACGAGATCGCGCCCGACTCGGTCGCCGTCGTCGCGTGGTGCGCCAACCTCGGCACGCTGACCTTCCACCCCTGGCCGGTGGACAAGGCCGACGTCGAGTCGCCGAACCAGATCCGCATCGACCTCGACCCGCAGCCGGGCACCGACTTCTCCGATGCCGTCCGGGTCGCGCCGCACGTGCGCGAGCTGCTGCACGAGTTCGGCATGGAGGGCTGGCCGAAGACCTCCGGCGGGCGCGGGGTGCACGTGTACGTGCCGATCCAGCCGCGGTGGACCTTCACCGACGTGCGCCGCGCGGTCATCGCCTTCGGCCGCGAGCTGGAGCGCCGGCTGCCCGACCGCGTGACGATGTCGTGGTGGAAGGAGGAGCGCGGCGAGAAGATCTTCATCGACTACAACCAGATGGCCCGGGACCGCACGATCGCCAGCGCCTACTCCATCCGGCCGAAGCCGCACGCGCCGGTCTCCGCCCCGCTGGACTGGGACGAGCTGCCCGACGTCCACCCCACGGACTTCACCGTGCTGACCATGCCGGAGCGGTTCCGCGCGGTCGGTGACAAGCACGCCGGTCTGGCCGGGCACGCGTTCGGCATCGAGCCGCTGCTCGAGCTCGCCGAGCGGCAGGCCACCGACCTCGGGCTCGGGGACATGCCCTATCCCCCGGACTACCCGAAGATGCCGGGCGAGCCGATGCGGGTGCAGCCGAGCCGTGCCAGGCGTCCCACCAGCGAGAACGCGTCGTCGTGAGGTCCTCCGAGACCTAGCACAGCGCTCACTCGCCCGATAACCTGCCGCCGTGGCGATCCGGCTCGAGGACCTGCTGGCGTCCTTCCGGCGGCACCTGCGGGCCGCCGCCAAGGCGCCGCGGACGATCGAGCTGTACGGCCAGAGCGTCGAGTACTTCGGCCGCTGGCTCGCCGACCGCGGCCGGCCGGCGACGCTGGACGAGCTGACCAGGCACGCGATCAGCGCCTGGCTGGCCGAGCTCGCCGAGACGTGCGAGCCCTCCACCGTCGGGACCCGGCTGCGCGGCATGCGCCGGTTCTGCCGCTGGCTGGTCACTGAAGGAGAACTGGAGAAGGCACCCACCGACGGCATCGAGATCCCAAGCCCACCCGACAAGCCTGTGCCGATCCTCAGCGACCAGGAGATCGCCGCACTGCTGACGGCGTGCGCGGTCGGCCGTGGCAGGCCGGGTGTGTTCAACCGCGCGGTGTTCCTCGGCCGCCGCGACGAGGTGGTGCTGCGGCTGCTGCTCGACACCGGCGTGCGGGTGTCGGAGCTGTGCGGACTGGAGCTGACCGACGTCGACCTGGACCGGGAGCTGGCCTACGTCACCGGCAAGGGCTCCCGTCCGCGGGTGGTGCCGTTCGGTGCGAAGACCGCGCAGGCGGTGGATCGCTATCTACGGGCGCGGGCCCTGCACCCCTACGCCCGGTCGCCGCGGCTGCTGCTCGGCCAGCGCGGCCCGATGACGCCCGATGGCGCCCGCGACGTGCTGCACACCCGTGCCACGCAGGCCGGGGTCGCCGACGTCCACCCGCACCGGTTCCGGCACACGTTCGCGCACAGGTGGCTTGCTGGAGGAGGACAGGAGCGGGACCTGATGATGCTGGCCGGCTGGCGCAGCGACGACATGCTGTCCCGCTACGCCGCCTCAACAGCGGTCGAGCGTGCCCACGACGCCCACAGGCGCCTCGGTCTCGGAGATCGACTCTGATCCGGTGCATGGCGGACCGTCGCGCGCCATCAGGCGGGGTCCCCGACCGGTCGTAGGTCAAGGGTCGCGCGGCCGTCGAGCACCAGTCCCCAGGTGGCCGACGCCAGCCCGACGGCGGCGATCACGGTCATCGCCGCTCCGACCGCATCCGGCGTCCCTCCGTGCTGCGCCGCACCATGCCCGCCGGCGAGCAGCGGATGCACTCCCCCCATGGCCGCCGACACCACGGCCATCTGCACCCAGGTCCGGCGCCGCGGCAGCAGGACCAGGTGCAGGGCGCACGGCAGGCAGGCCATGCCCATGACGACGAGGACGAGCAGGCGCGCGGGGCTGCCCTCCGGGTGGCCGATGAGCGTCAGGACGTGCAGTCCCGCCGAGATCACGGCAACCGTCGCGGTCACGGTCCGCAGGACGCGCCCCGGACGGGCCGCATTCGTATTTGCAACGCGGACTTCACATACCGAGACGCCGGTTGTAGCGTGGGTCACGCAGTCTTTCTACATCCGTAGAACCAAGACAGGGAGTCCTCATGGCCGCACCCGCCCAGGCGCCGCCCGCGACCCACCCCCTCGCGCAACTCACCGCCGGCGAGGTGACCGCCACCAGGACCGTGCTCGCCGACGCCGGTCTCGTCGCCGAGTCGACACGGTTCGTCTACCTCGGGCTCGAGGAGCCGTCCAAGGACGAGCTCTACGGCGACGGCACGCCCGACCGTCGAGTCCGCGCGCTGCTGCACGACGTCAGCCGCCCGGCCGCCCGCGACGTGGTCGTCTCACTGACCCGGGGCGAGATCCTCTCCGACCGCGCCCTCGACGCCGCCACGGACGGCCAGCTGCCCGTACTCGATGAGGAGTTCGCGCTCGTCGAGGAGGTCCTCTCGACCGACGAGCGGTGGCTGGCCGCGCTGGCCGCACGGGGGCTCGACGTCGCCGACGTCCGGGTCGCCCCGCTGTCGGCGGGGGTCTTCGAGTACCCGGAGGAGGAGGGCCGCCGGATCCTGCGCGGCCTGGCGTTCCGCCAGGACCATCCGCGAGACCACGCCTGGGCCCATCCGATCGACGGCCTGGTGGCCTACGTCGACGTCATGGACAAGACCGTCGACCAGGTCATCGACCTCGGCCCGGTCCCGGTCCCCGAGGAGTCGGGCAACTTCGACGACCCGGCCGTGACCGGTCCGATGCGCACCACGCAGCGACCGATCGAGATCACCCAGCCCGAGGGGCCGAGCTTCACGCTCGAGGGCAACCTGCTGACCTGGGAGGGCTGGCAGCTGCGCGTGGGCTTCGACGCCCGCGAGGGCCTGACGCTGCACCAGCTCGGCTTCCTCGACGGCGACCGGCTGCGCCCGATCATCCACCGCGCCTCGATCGCCGAGATGGTCGTGCCCTACGCCGACCCCTCCCCCGTGCGCTCCTGGCAGAACTACTTCGACACCGGCGAGTACCTGGTCGGCCGGTACGCCAACGCTCTCGAGCTCGGCTGCGACTGCCTCGGCGACATCACCTACATGGACGCCGTCATCGCCGACGAGCGCGGCAACCCCCAGGTGCTGCGCAACGCCATCTGCATGCACGAGGAGGACTTCGGCGTCCTCTGGAAGCACACCGACCTGTGGGCCGGCTCCTCGGAGACCCGACGGCAGCGTCGGATGGTGATCAGCTTCTTCACCACCATCGGCAACTACGACTACGGCTTCTACTGGTACCTCTACCTCGACGGCACCATCGGGTTCGAGGTCAAGGCCACCGGCGTCGTGTTCACCTCGGCCTATCCGGGCGAGGGGTACCCCTACGCCTCCCAGCTGGCACCGGGGCTCGGCGCGCCGTTCCACCAGCACCTGTTCAGCGCACGGCTGGACATGATGCTCGACGGCCGCACCAACAGCGTCGAGGAACTGGACTTCGTCCGGGTCCCGATGGGACCGGACAACCCGCGCGGCAACGCCTTCGCCCAGCGGCGCACCCCGCTGCGCCGGGAGTCCGAGGCCCAGCGGATGGCCGACCAGTCCGCCGGCCGCGTCTGGCACGTCACCAACCCGAACAGCCGCAACCAGCTGGGCGACCCCGTGGCCTACGCCCTGCTGCCCGAGGGACAGCCGGCCCTGCTGGCCGACGAGGGCAGCTCGATCCACCGCCGGGCCACCTTCGCCACCAAGCACCTGTGGGTCACCCGCTACGACCCGGCCGAGCGCTACGCGGCGGGCGACTTCGTCAACCAGCACGCCGGCGGCGCCGGTCTCCCGCAGTACGTCGCGGCCGATCGCGGCCTGGAGGCCACCGATCTCGTCGTGTGGCACACCTTCGGGCTCACCCACGTCCCACGCCCTGAGGACTGGCCGATCATGCCGGTCGACTACACGGGCTTCCGGCTCAAGCCGGTCGGCTTCTTCGACCGCAACCCCACCCTCGACGTCCCCCCGAACGCCACCGCGCACTGCCTGGCCCGGTCGACCGGCGACGTGACCGGCGGCAGGAGCGACGCAGGAGCCACCGACGGCGGCTGCTGCCATGGCTGACCTCGTCGTTGGGGACACTGGCGTCTCCGACGACGAACGGGGCACCCGTGCCGAAACTGGTGGACCACGAGACCAAGCGCCGCGAGATCCTCGAGGTCACCTGGCGGATCATCGCCACACGCGGCGCGGACGCGGCGACGATGCGCGAGATCGCCCGTGAGGCCGGCCATGCCAACGGTGCGCTGGCGTACTACTTCGCCGGCAAGGACGCCCTCATCGAGGCCGCCTACACCTACGTCTACGACCGGACCAACGACCGGATCCGGGAGGCGACCGTGGGCCTGCGCGGAGTGGCGGCGCTGCGCGCCTTCCTCGTGGAGGTCCTGCCCACCAGCGAGCTCACCCGGCTCGAGGCCCGCATCGTACTGCCCTTCTGGAGCCGTACGGTCGCCGACCAGCGTTTCGCCGAGCTCAACGACGCCGCCATGCAGCGGTGGCGCAGGGAACTCGGTGAGCTGCTCCGGCAGGGCCGGGAGGACGGCGACGTCACGGTGGACGTCCCGGACGGCGTTCTCGCCGAGCAACTGCTCGCCATGGCCATGGGTCTGCAGGTGCTGGCCACCACGCACGGCGCCCCTACACCGGCGACGACCCAGCTGGCGATGCTCGACGCCTTCCTCGCCGGTCTCCGTCCCCGCTGACGCGCTACCCCGCGAGGGGACGCAGGAGCGCGCGCAGTCGCTCCAGACCACCCCGGCTGGCCGCCGCGTCACCGAGGCAGACCTGCTGGAACACCAGGCCGTCGACGGCAGCGAAGACGAGGTGCACCAGCCCGTCGTCCGCAGCGATGCCCGCAGCCTCGAGCTCGGCCCTCAGCGCCTGCCGATAGGTCTCATAGACCTGCTCGACGTGCGGACGCAGTTCAGGCCGGCGCCGGGCCTCCAGGATCAGCTCGTACTGGAACGCCTGGTCGTCGGGGTTGGCCTGCACCATCTCGACGACGCCGGCGAACAGCGCCTCCAAGTCGCCGCTGCCCGGAGCGGCGCTGATCGAGCCGACGCTGTTGGCCAGCGAGAACTCCAGGGCGGCCTCGAGCAGGGCGTCCCGGGTACCGAAGTGGTGCGCCACCAGCCCGTGGGCGACACGAGCCTCCTGCGCGACCGATCGGTAGGTCAGGTGGCGCAGCCCCCGGGTGGCCACGACGTGGACGGCCGCCGCGAGCAGAGCCTGTCGGCCCTCGCCATAGCCCGGTGCCGGGCGCGCGGTCATCGCCGCCGTCTCGGTCCTCGTCATGCCACCCCGTTCCTCGATGGGTCGACGGTACGCACGACGTCATGCCTCACGCGGACGCGACCCGGCCAGCGCGCCTGACCGTGCAGGAAAGTGAAGCTGACCACTTGACCAGTTTCGGGCGCGCGTGCATCCTCTGTGTCGACGATCACAACTGTCCAGTTGGACAGTTCCGCTCGTAGCGCCGGTACTCCGCAGTCCGCCGTCTCGGATCAGGGACGGCGCCGCTCTCCCGCTGTCGTGGTTCCCGCCCGCAGCGTGGTCCGCCGCCCATTCATCGGAGCAACCATGTCCCAGGCAACGCACCCCCCGGCCACCCCCGTCGACCAACGGGGCGGCAACCGCCAGCTCAAGCGCGGCGCGATCGGCGTCGTCGGCATCCTGTTCTTCGTCCTGTCCGCCCAGGCGCCGTTGACGGGCATCGGCGGAGCGCTGCCGCTGGCCGTCGCGCTCGGCAACGGCTCCGGTGCACCCGCGGCTTACCTGGTGGTCGGCCTCGTGATCGCACTCTTCGCGGTGGGCTTCATCGCGATGAGCCGGCACGTCACCGAGGAGGGCGCCTTCTACGCCTACATCGGCCGTGGTCTCGGGCGCCGGCTCGGCACCGGCTCGGCACTGCTGGCGCTGTGGTCGTACAACACGGTCCAGGCCTGCATGTACGGCCTCTACGGCTTCATCGTGTCCTTCCTCCTGGACACCTACCTCGGCTTCGCTCCTCCGTGGTGGGCGTGCTCACTGGTCACGATGGCCGTGGTGCAGGTGCTCGGGTCCCTGAACATCGACCTCGGCGCCCGTTTTCTCGGAGTGCTGGTCGCCGCCGAGATGTCGATCCTCCTGGCCTTCGCGCTGGTCACCCTGTTCACCGGTGGCGGCCCCGAGGGGTTGAACCCCGGCGCATCGTTCGCCCCGTCGGCCTTCCTCGCCGGTGCACCCGGCATCGCCCTGACCTTCGGGATCGCCTCGATGTTCGGCTTCGAGTCGACGGCCATCTACTCGGCCGAGGCCAAGGACCCCGCGCGCACCGTGCCGCGCGCCACGTACCTCGCCGTCGCCACGATCGCGCTGTTCTTCGCGCTCGTCTCATGGATGGTCGTCAGCCACTACGGCGCCAGCCAGGTCGTCGGCGCCGCCGGCAGCGCGCTGGAGTCCGGCGACGGCACGGTGCTGCTGTTCGCTGCCATCTCCGACGCCCTCGGCCCGTGGGCGGCCGAGGTGGGCGGCGTGCTGCTGGCAACCTCGCTGCTGGCCGGGATCCTCGCGTTCCACAACGCGTCGAACCGCTACGTCCACTCACTCGGACAAACGGGCATTCTCCCGTCGGGCGCCGCCCGCACGACGCGGCAGGGTGCGCCGTACGTCGCCAGCGCGCTGCAGACCGTCCTGGCGCTGCTCCTGGTCATGCCGTTCGCGGTCCTCGGCATGGACCCCGTTCTCACGCTCTTCGCCTGGTTCAGCGGCGTGGCGGTGCTCGGGCTGGTCGTCCTGTACTTCCTGACGTCGATCTCCGTGGTCGTCTTCTTCCGCCGGACACACCTGGACACCCGGCCCTGGCAGACGCTCATCGCCCCGGTCCTCGCCGCCGCGCTGATCGCCGCGCTCGCTGTCCTGGTGCTGACGAACTTCACCCTGCTCATCGGGGGCTCGGTCGGTACTGCTCTGCCGTTGATCGCATCCGTTCCGCTGGTGGTGCTCGTCGGAGTGGTGCTCGCGTCAGTCCGTCGGACGGCGCCTGATGCCGACACCCCGGCCGCCGCGTCGAACCTGACCGGCGCCACCTCCCACTGACCGTCCTCCGTACGCCCTCCAAGGAGAAGACATGAGCACCTCGAACGATGCCGACGTCATCGTCATCGGCGCCGGGTTCGCCGGCGTCACGGCCGCCCGGGAGCTGCACCGGCAGGGACACCGAGTGCTGGTCCTGGAAGCCCGCGACCGCATCGGCGGCCGAACCTGGACCGACAGCCGGCTCGGCCGCGACCTGGAGATGGGCGGCACCTGGGTCCACTGGATCCAGCCGCACTCCTGGGCCGAACTCAGCCGGTACGGCATCGACGTCAAGCCCTCTCCCACCCCGGTCCGCGGTCATTGGATCAGCGGCGGCGCCCTGCACAGCGGTACGGCGGACGACCTGCTCGCCGTCATCGACCGCGGCATGACAGCCAGCACAGCAGAGGCACTCACGCACTTCCCGCAGCCCTACCGGCCACTCCTGGGCGGGGACTCACTGACCACGATCGATTCCCTGACGATCCGCGAGAAGCTGGAGCAGATCGGCCTGGCCGCCGACGAGTTCGACGCCGTCGAGGGCATGTGGGCGACGAACTTCAGCGGCCGGACCGAGGACGGCGGCTACGCGCAGGCGCTGCGCTGGTGCGCACTGGCCGGCGGCAGCTGGCAGCTGATGTTCGAGGCCTGCGCCACCTACAAGGTGGTGGGCGGCACCCGCCGGCTGATCGAGGCGATGGCCGCCGACGCCGGCGTGGAGATCCGCACCGGTGCGCGCGTCTCCGCGGTCACCCAGGACGACGGAGGCGCCACCGTCACGCTCCAGGACGGCACGACCCTGGCGGCGGCGGCGGTCGTCGTGACCCTGCCGCTCAACGTGCTCGACGCGGTGACCTTCGACCCACCGCTGTCGGAGGGCAAGCGCCGGGCCGCACATCAGGGTCAGACGTCCCAGGGGGTCAAGGTCTGGGCACGGCTGCGCGGCGAGTACGAGCCGTTCGTCGCCCTGGCCCCGGGATCGGCACCACTGACGCTGTGCCAGGTCGAGGAGGTCGGCGACGGCGAGACGCTCGTGGTCGCCTTCGGTTCGGTCAGCGAGCGGCTCGACGGCAACGACCGGGCAGCGGTCCAGGAAGCCCTGCGCGCCTGGCTGCCCGACGTCGAGGTGCTCGAGACGACGAGTCACGACTGGGTGTCCGACGACCTCTCGGGCGAGACCTGGCCGATGCAGCGGGCGGGACAGCTCACCGGAGCGCTCGCCGAACTGCAGCGACCGGAGGGGCGCGTGACGCTCGCCGGTGCCGACTACGCGAACGGGTGGGCCGGCTTCATCGACGGCGCCATCGAGAGCGGCATGCGCGCCGCGCGCCACGTGCACACCTTCCTGACCACGGACGACATGGTCCTGCCCGAGCAGCCGGCCCTGTCCCAGTCCTGACCCACCACCACCTCCCGGAGGAATCCCCATGAAGCAGCACCTCGTCGAGTTCGTCCACATCCGCGTGCGGGAGGGGCAGGAGGAGGAGTTCCTGGCCAGCCGCCCGGGCGCCGTCGCAGCTGTCCAGGCCGCCATTCCGGGCTTCGTCGCCGCTCCGGTCATCGCCAAGGGCGAGGACGGCCTGTGGACCGACGTGTGGATCTACAACAGCGTCGAGCAGGCAGAGGCGGCCAACGCCAAGGCCGCCGGCATGCCCGAGTTCGGGCGGATGGCAGCCGTCAGCGAAGTCGTGTCCATCGACATGGCGTGGATGCCCGTCACCTGACCCCGGACTCCGGCGCCCGGGCTCCCACGACCTCTGTCGGGCGCCCGGGCGCCGCCGTTTCGCGACAGCGAGACCTCACGACCCCTTGTGTCGCAGGCCACCCCCGCCGTACGGTGAGACCGGTAGAAGAACGTGGCGTTCGTTTATCGGACAGCAACGGATCAGGAGAACCCTCATGGCAACCAAGCCCTTCGCCTCCTCCGCCGACCTCGGCGTCAAGGAGCAGACCCTCGAAGTGCTCGCCGACGGCGTGTACGCCCTGACCGCGGAGGGCGACCCCAACCTGGGCGCCATCGAGGGCGAGGACTTCCTCGTCTGCTTCGAGGCGCTGGCCACCCCGGTCGCCGCCCGCCGCTGGCTGACCAAGCTGCGCGAGCACACCGACAAGCCGGTCCGCTACCTGGTGCTGAGCCACTACCACGCCGTCCGCGTGCTGGGCGCCAGCGCCTTCGACGCCGAGGTGATCGTGGCCTCCGAGCAGACCAAGCGCCTGATCGAGGAGCGCGGCCAGCAGGACTGGGAGAGCGAGTACGGCCGGATGCCGCGGCTGTTCGAGGAGCCCGCGTCCATCCCGGGCCTCACCTGGCCGACGGTGACCTTCCGCGACAAGCTCACCATCGAGCTCGGCGGTGACCGCGGCGAGCTGGTCCTGGAGTTCCTCGGCCGCGGGCACACCGAGGGCGACATCGTCGCCTGGCTGCCCAAGCAGGAGATCCTCTTCGCCGGCGACCTGGTCGAGTCCCAGGCCGCGCTCTACACCGGCGACGCGTTCCACTTCGACTGGGCCGCCGGCACCCTCGACCGGGTCAAGGCCCTCGGCGCGCAGCAGCTGGTCGGCGGCCGCGGCAAGATCGCGCGCGGCCGCGAGGAGGTCGACGCCGCCGTCGAGCAGACCCGCGACTTCCTGCTCACCATGCAGCGCACCGTCGGCGACGTGCACCGCGGCGGCGGCACCCTCAAGCAGGCCTTCGAGGCCACCCACGCCGCGCTCGCCCCGAAGTACGGCAACTGGCCGATCTTCGAGCACTGCCTGCCCTTCGACGTCCAGCGCATCTGGGACGAGATGGACGGCATCGAGCGCCCCGTCATCTGGACCGCCGAGCGCGACCGCCAGGTGTGGGACGAGCTGCAGGGCTGAGGGCGACCGTGACCACCACGACGCAGATGACCCCGGAGAACGCCGGGGCCCCGCCGGTCGTCGTCATCGGCTGCGGCCCGGTGGGTCAGACCACGGCACTCCTGCTGGCCCGCTGGGGACTGCGCGTCGTCGTGCTCGACGGCCGTCCCGCCCGGGACCTGGTCGGCAGCAAGGCGATCTGTCAGCAGCGTGACGTCCTGGACGTCTGGGACGCCGTCGGTGTGGGCGCCGAGATCGCCCGCCGCGGGGTCACCTGGACCACCGCCCGCACGTTCCACCGCGACTCCGAGGTGTTCAGCTTCGAGTTCGCCGACCGCGGGCAGTCGCCGTTCCCGCCGTTCGTCAACGTCTCGCAGTGCCTCACCGAGGAGCTGCTCGACCGGGCGATCGCCGCCCAGCCGCTCATCGACGTCCGGTGGGGCCACGCGGTCACCGGCATCGACCAGGACGCCGCAGGGGTGTCGGTCTCCTGCGCCAACGGCGCGACGGTGTCCGGGAGCTACGCAGTGGCCTGCGCCGGCCCCCGTGCCGACGTCGTCCGCAGCGCGCTCGGGCTCTCCTTCGACGGGCAGACCTTCGGCGACCAGTTCCTCATCTGCGACATCCGCACCGAGCTGCCCGGGTGGGAGACCGAGCGGCGCTTCTACTTCGACCCGGAGTGGAACCCCGGCCGCCAGGTGCTCATCCACCCCTGCCCGGACTCGACGTTCCGGATCGACTGGCAGGTGCCCCCGGACTTCGACCTCGCCGCCGAGGAGGCCTCCGGCGGGCTCGACCGGCGGATCCGCCAGGTCATCGGCGACCGGGACTACGAGATCGTGTGGAAGTCGGTCTACCGGTTCCACTCCCGCGTCGTCGACCGGATGCGGGTGGGCCGCGTCCTGGTGGCCGGGGACGCCGCCCACCTGGTCTCCCCCTTCGGCGCCCGGGGCCTGAACTCCGGCGTCCTCGACGCCGAGAACGCGGCCTGGAAGATCGCCTTCGTCCTGCGCGGCTGGGCGCCGGAGTCGCTGCTGGACAGCTACCACGACGAGCGGCACGCCGCGGCCGTGGAGAACCTCGACGTCACCGGGGCGACCATGCGGTTCCTCGTGCCGGGCAGCGAGGAGGAGGCCCGGCACCGGCTAGAGGTCCTGGAGCGGGCCGCCACCGACCCCGCGGCCCGCGCGCAGGTCGACTCCGGCCGGCTGGCCGAGCCGTTCTGGTACGTCGACTCCCCCCTGACCACCCCCGACCCGGCTCGTCCGTTCCCCGGCCGGCCGGCACGCGGCGACGTCCCCGTCCCGGCCCCCGGCGTGCTGGTTCCGGACTTCCCGGTGACCGTGCCCGGTCGCCCCGACGTCGTCCGTCTGCGGCAGCTCGCCCGCGAGGGCGTGACCGTCCTGGTCGGGCACGACGCCGAGGTCCCCGGCCTCCCCACCGGCGACCTCCCCGTCGCGGTCCACCGCATCGCCGACCTCGACTCGAGCGGCCTGCTCGCCGAGGCGCTGGGCGCCCGTCCCGGTGAGACGTGGGTGCTGCGCCCCGACGCACACGTCGCCGCTGTCCTCGCCCGTGTCAGCGATGTCGCCCCTGCGGTGGCCCGGCTGCTCGCCCGTCCCGTCCCTGCTCCCGTCCCGGCCTGATCAGCACCCGTACCGAGGAGGCACTCCCATGGCGTTCTACCGGCAGGTGGGCGAGGTCCCGCCCAAGCGGCACACCCAGTTCCGCCGTCCCGATGGCGGTTTGTACTCCGAGGAGCTCGTCGGGGAGGAGGGCTTCTCCAGCGACTCCGCGCTGCTCTACCACCGCGGCATCCCCTCGGCGATCGTCGACGCCCGCCCGTGGGAGCTGCCCGACCAGACCCTCACACCCAACGCCCCGCTGACGCCGCGACACCTCAAGCTGCACGACCTGTTCCCCGGCGAGGAGCACAAGGCGACCGACGCCGTCACCGGCCGGCGACTGGTGCTCGGCAACGGCGACGTCCGGATCTCCTACGCCGTCTCCTCGGCGACCTCGCCGTACTACCGCAACGCGACCGGCGACGAGTGCGTCTACGTCGAACGCGGCACGGCGACGGTCGAGACGTCCTTCGGCGCCCTCGAGGTCGGTCAGGGCGACTACGTGGTCATCCCCCGCACCGTCACGCACCGCTGGATCCCGACCGGCACCGAGCCGCTGCGCACCTACGCCATCGAGGCCAACAGCCACATCGCCCCGCCCAAGCGGTACCTGTCGAAGTACGGGCAGTTCCTGGAGCACGCCCCGTTCTGCGAGCGCGATCTACGCGCCCCCACGGAGCCGCTGCTGGCCGAGGGCACCGACGTCGAGGTCTACGTCAAGCACCGCGGGAGGGGTCCGGGAGGACTCACGGGCACGGTGCACGTCGTCCCGGAGCACCCCTTCGACGTGGTCGGGTGGGACGGCTGCCTGTACCCCTACGTGTTCAACATCGCCGACTACGAGCCGATCACCGGCCGGGTCCACCAGCCCCCGCCGGTGCACCAGGTCTTCGAGGGGCACAACTTCGTGATCTGCAACTTCGTGCCCCGCAAGGTCGACTACCACCCCCAGGCCGTGCCGGTCCCCTACTACCACTCCAACGTCGACTCCGACGAGATCATGTTCTACGTCGACGGCGACTACGAGGCCCGCAAGGGCTCGGGCATCGGCAAGGGCTCGATCTCCGTGCACCCGGGCGGGCACAGCCACGGCCCGCAGCCCGGCGCCGTCGAGCGCTCCCTGGGCGTCGAGGCCTTCGACGAGCTCGCCGTCATGGTCGACACCTTCCGGCCGCTCGATCTCGGTGAGGGCGGGCTCGCCGTCGACGACGGCAAGTACGCCTGGAGCTGGTCGGGACGGGGTCCCTCGGCATGACGGCCCTGTTCACCGGGCTCTTCGACGACGCCGCGCTGTTCCCCCCGGGCAATGCGCCGATGGCTACCGCCGTCCCCGCGCACCGCCAGCTGCGGGCGCGCCTCGGTGACCTGGTGGGGCCATTCGTCGTCCCCGCCGCCCGGCTCGACGAGCTGGGCGCACACCTCGGTGACGGTGAGCCCTTCGGCGTCTCGCTGATCGCGGCGGCCGGCGACCTGCCGGCCGCCGCGGCCCGGGTGACCGCTGACCCCCGCCTGCGGCTGGCCGCCGTCGAGATCCCGGTCGTCGCGGACGCCGCCGCGGCCCAGGACGCCGTCGGAGGGCTCGACGCTGTCCTGCCCGCGGACGTCCCCGCCGCGGTGGAGGTGCCGCGCTCCGGTGCCCGCGACGACGTCCTGGACGTGCTCGCCGGCACCCGTTACCGGGCGAAGCTGCGCACCGGCGGTGTGCGCGCCGACCTGTTCCCCAGCCCGGAGGAGCTGGCGGCCACCCTGAGCGCCTGCGTCACCCGCGGCGTCGCGGTCAAGTGCACGGCCGGTCTGCACCACGCCGTTGCGCACACCGACCCGGCCACCGGCTTCCCCCACCACGGCTTCCTCAACGTGCTCGTCGCCGCGGACGCCGCGGCCTCGGGGGCCGCAGGAGCGGACGTGGCCCACTGGCTCGGCGAGGTCGACGCGGCAGCCCTCGTCTCCGCAGTGCGCTCGTGGCCGGACGAGCGCGGCGTCCGGGCCCGCGCCGTCTTCACCTCCTTCGGCACCTGCAGCGTGCTCGAGCCCGTCGACGACCTCGTCAGCCTCGGCCTGCTGCCCACACCGGATCGGATCCCCGCATGACCCAGCCCCCGACGACGTGGCTCGACCTCCCGCCCGACACCGGCTTCGGCGTCGACAACCTCCCCTACGGCGTCTTCTCCGACGCCTCCGGCCGCCGGCGCACCGGCGTCGCCGTCGGCGACCGGATCCTCGACCTCGCCGCGGTCACCGGTGACGACGTGCACGCCACCGGCACGCTCAACGCGTTCCTGGCCCGCGGTCCGCAGGCGTGGGCGGACTTGCGCGCGCAGCTGACCGGGTGGCTCACCGACGAGGCGCACCGCGACCGGGTCGAGCCGCACCTCCTCCGGCGGGACGATCTGACACTGCACCTGCCGGTCGAGATCGCCGACTACGTCGACTTCTACAGCTCACAGCACCACGCCGAGAACCTGGGCCGGATGTTCCGCCCGGACTCCGCGGCCCTGACGCCGAACTGGAAGCACCTGCCCATCGGCTACCACGGCCGCACCGGCACGGTGCAGGTGTCGGGCACCCCCGTGGTCCGGCCGAGCGGGCAGCGCAAGGCCCCCGCCGACGACGCCCCCACCTTCGGCCCGTCCCAGCGCCTCGACATCGAGGCCGAGATGGGCTTCGTCGTCGGCTCGCCGTCCGAGCTCGGCCGGCCGGTGCCGCTGACCGGCTTCGCCGACCACGTGTTCGGCGTCTGCCTGGTCAACGACTGGTCCGCCCGCGACCTGCAGGCCTGGGAGTACGTGCCGCTGGGCCCCTTCCTCGGCAAGTCCTTCCTCACCTCGGTCTCGCCGTGGATCGTGCCGCTGCCCGCGCTGGAGGCCGCTCGGGTCGCCCCACCGGCGCGCGACGTGCCGCTGCTGCCCTACCTCGACGACGCCGGAACCGAGCCGTGGGGCTTGGACATCGCGATCGAGGTCCGGCTCAACGGGGAATTGGTCTCCTGCCCGCCGTTCGGCCTCATGTACTGGACGCCGGCACAGCAGCTGGCCCACATGACCGTCAACGGCGCGAGTCTGCGCACCGGGGACCTGTTCGCCTCCGGCACCGTCTCCGGCCCTGCGAAGGACCAGCGCGGCTCGTTCATCGAGCTGTCCTGGGGCGGACGGGAGCCGCTCACTCTCCCCGACGGCACGACACGCACCTTCCTCGAGGACGGCGACGTCGTCACCCTCACCGCCACCGCCCCCGGCACGGGCGGCGGCCGCATCTCCCTCGGCGAGGTCACCGGCCGCGTCGAGCCGGCTCCCGCGCCATGAGCACCCCCACCGCACCCGAGCGACCCACCGGAGGACCGCGATGACCACTCCCACCGTGAGCGAGCCCGTCGACACCACCTCGGACACGCCGACCTACGAGCGCCTGCTCGCCGCCGTCACCGACGCCGATGGCCGCGAGGTCCTCGACCCCGCCACCGGTGAGGTCGTGGGCCGCGTCGCCGAGCGGTCAGCCGACGACCTCGACGCCGCCGTCGCGCGGGTCCGCGCCGCGCAGCCGGCCTGGGCCGCCCGCACCGACGCGGAGCGCATCGACCTGCTGCTGCGCGCGGCCGACGCGGTCGAGGCGGCCGCCGAGCCGCTGGCCGAGCTGCTCTCCCGGGAGCAGGGCAAGCCGCTCAACGGCCCCAACGCCCGCTTCGAGGTCGGCGCCTGCGCCGCCTGGCTGCGCGCGACCGCCGCCACCGAGCTGCCCGTGGAGACCGTGGTCGACGACGGCGAGACACACGCCGAGTTGCACTACCGGCCCGTCGGCGTCGTCGGTGCGATCGGCCCCTGGAACTGGCCGATGATGATCACGATCTGGCAGGTCGCCCCCGCCCTGCGGATGGGCAACACCGTGGTGGTCAAGCCCTCGGAGTACACCCCGCTGAGCGTGCTGGCCCTCGTGCACGTCCTGAACGGCGTCCTCCCGGCCGACGTGCTCAGCGCCATCGCCGGCGGCCGGGAGGTGGGCGCCCGCCTGTCGGGTCACCCCGGCGTCGACAAGCTCATGTTCACCGGCTCCACCGCCACCGGCCAGGCCATCATCAGGAGCTCCGCGGACACCGTGAAGCGGCTGACCCTCGAACTCGGCGGCAACGACGCCGGCATCGTCCTGCCCGACGTCGACCCCAAGGCCATCGCCGAGGGCCTGTTCTGGGGCGCGTTCATCAACACCGGCCAGACCTGCGCCGCGCTCAAGCGCCTCTACGTGCACACCGACGTCTACGACGAGGTCTGCGCCGCCCTCACCGAGGTCGCCCGTGCCATGCCGATGGGCCGCGGACTCGACGAGCGCAACGTGCTGGGTCCGCTGCAGAACAAGGCGCAGTACGACATCGTCGCCCGGCTGGTGGACGCCGCCCGGGAGTCCGGCGCCACGGTCCTGCTCGGCGGCAACCCCGACCCCGACGCCCCCGGCCACTTCTACCCCATCACCCTGGTGGCCGACATCGCCGACGACAACCCGCTCGTCGCCGAGGAGCAGTTCGGCCCCGCGCTGCCGATCATCCGCTACGACGACGTGGACTCCGCCGTGGCGATGGCCAACCGGCTCGACGTGGGCCTCGGTGCGTCGGTGTGGAGCAGCGACCGTGACGCCGCGCGCGCCGTCGCCGCCCGGCTGGAGGCCGGCACCGTGTGGATCAACGCCCACGGCGGCGTGCACCCGATGATCCCGTTCGGCGGGCACAAGAAGTCCGGCTACGGCCTGGAGTTCGGCGTCGAGGGCCTCAAGGCCGTCGCCGCCCCCCAGGTGATCAACGGCTGACCGCCGACCACTGCTCCGGAGGGAACACGCAAGTGCCCATCACCACCAAGGTGTCGCTGGTCCGCAAGGCCCCCGGCACCTACGAGACCGCCACCGTCGAGCTCGACGACCCCCGTCAGGGCGAGGTCACCGTCAAGATCGCCGCGTCCGGCCTGTGCCACTCCGACGACCACGTCGCCACCGGCGACGTCCCGGTCGGCATCTACCCCTTCGTCGGCGGCCACGAGGGCGCCGGCGTGGTCACCGCCGTCGGCCCGAACACCCCGGGGTTCGAGGTCGGCGACCACGTCGTCTTCTCCTTCCTGCCCGCATGCGGCAAGTGCGAGTTCTGTGCGCAGGGCCTGTCCAACCTGTGCGACCTGGGCGCCTCGCTGCTCACCGGCGCCCGCGCCGAGGACCCGACGTCCTTCCGGATGACCGAGAACGGCCAGCCCGTCGGGCAGCAGTGCGGCATCTCCACCTTCGCCGAGTACACGACGGCCTCGGTCGACTCCGTCATCAAGATCGACAAGGACATCCCGCTGAAGGCCGCGGCGCTGGTCGGCTGCGGCGTGCCCACCGGCTTCGGGTCGGCGGTGAACTCCGCGAACATCAAGCCCGGTGCCACGGTGATCGTCATGGGCATCGGCGGGATCGGCGCCAACGCGCTGCAGGGCGCGGTGCACGCCGGCGCCAGCACGGTCATCGCCGTCGACCCGGTGGAGTCCAAGGCGGAGTGGGCCCAGCAGTTCGGCGCCACCCACTTCTTCACCGGCATCGAGGAGGCCGCCGACTACGCCCGGTCGATCACCAACGGGCAGGGCGCCGACGCCACCATCGTCACCATCGGCGTGGTGCAGGGCGAGCACGTCGCGCAGGCGCTGGCCAGCATCCGCAAGGCCGGCACCGTGGTCCTCACCGGCCTGGGTGACCTGACCGCCGTGGGCGCCCCGATCGCGCTCGGGGACCTGACATTGATGCAGAAGCGGCTGCAGGGCTCGCTGTTCGGGGAGTCCAACCCCCGCCACGACGTGCCCAACCTGCTGCGCATGTACCAGGCCGGTCAGCTCAAGCTCGACGAGCTGGTGACCACCGAGTACACCCTCGATCAGGTCGCCCAGGCCTACGAGGACATGCACGCCGGCCGCAACATCCGCGGCGTCATCGTCTTCGACTGACCGTCCCCGCGAGTCGTACCGCCCCGGCGCCACGAGGCACCGGGGCGGTACGACACCACGGTCTCCGCCGCCGTCCGGCCTGCCGGCGTCGCGACCGTAGGCTGGGACCACCGGATCGAGGAGGCGACGGACCATGGCGGCCGACGAGGGCGCAGGTGCGCCGCAGTCCCAGACGCTGGATCGAGGACTGCGCATCCTCGAACACCTGGCGACGGTCGCGGCTCCCCAGCCGATCGCGGAGGTCGCCCAGTCCGTGGGCCTGCACCGCTCCATCGCCTACCGGCTGCTCCGCACGCTCGAGGACCACCAACTCGTGGAGCGGGACCCCGTCGGTCACTACCGCCTGGGCCTCGGCATGGCCGCGCTGGCCCGTGGCGTGCGGACCGATCTGCAGACCGCTGCCCTCCCCCACCTCAACGCCCTGGTCGCGGACCTGGGCATGACCGCGTTCCTCGTCGTCCGGGCCGGCGACGAGGCCGTGACCGTCACCAGCATCGAGCCCCAGACCTCATCGGCCCACGTCGCCTACCGGCCCGGCATCCGCCATCCCGTGGGCCGTGGGGCGCCGGGACTGGCGCTGCTGATCCCCGAGCCCGCCCGGGCCGACGACCGCCAGGAACTCACCGAGGCACGCGCACTGGGGTGGGCCACCTCGCACGGTGAGGTCATCCCCGGGTTCCGCTCCGTGGCCGCACCCGTCCTCGGGCCGGACGGCGGCGTCCGCGGCGCGCTCGCCGTCGTGTTCGTGGACGACGCGGTCGACACCACCGAGATCGGTCCGGTCGTGGTCGCGGCGGCCGCTCGGGTCGGTGCGCGGCTGCGCTGAGCGCCGGCTCGGATCCGCGTCGGACGCCGCCCGCGCTACGACGCTCAACCCGCGATGTGGCCACTCGCCGCGTGACGACGCAGGCGGATTGGCCGGCTCCGCGCGCTGCGCGCGGACGCAGCTCGCCACGTCGGTGCACGCCGAGCGCTCGCGGCCCTCAAGGCCTCCTTCGCCACGCGGATCCTGTGGTTGAGCCGTGCTCCACCGAGGTGAGCGGCACGACCCTGACCTGCGCTTCAACTCCACTGGAGCCTGCACGGGCACGAGGCGACACACCTCATGCACTCGGCGCACCGCAACTCGTCGGACGGGTTGCCGGAGGTCGCTGCTGACGCTGATCGCATGTCGGGCGGACGCAGCACCAGGGACCGGGCGCAACGGCGGGACGCCGAACGACGACGGCGGGACCGGACCGGACATCGGGCTGCCCCCGACCCGTCTGCACGGGCCGAGGTGCCGGCGCGCGATATGCCGGATGCCGGTGCCCGGCGCCGAGCGGCGGTGTCCTGCGCCTGGTGCGGCAGTGCGATCACGCCCTGGTCCCGCGGGCCCATCCCCAAGTGGTGTTCCGTCAACTGCCGGCGCCGCGCCTGGGAGCAGGCCCGCGCGGCGGGCTCGGGTCGATCAGCTGTCGAGGTGGTCGAGCGGCGGGTGGAGGTCCCGACGGTGACGGCCCCGACTCGTCGCGACTGGGGACCGCTCCTGGCGGAGCTGGCTCGCCAGCTCGAGGACGGCCGCGTCTACGAGCGCGACCTCACGGCACTGGGCACCGCCCTGTCCACCGTCCTGGAGGCGTACCACCGCCGGCCGTCCGTCCGTGACCGGTCCCGGAGCGGAGCCCTCCCCCACCTGCGGTGAAACCCGCCCGCGAAGCGCTCTTGTCAGCTTGTTCCGGCCGTGACGGCTGTCCCCAGCCGCCCTCCAGCGAAGACACGTACTGGAGAAGGGGATGACCTCAGGGACGCCCGGTGGCCGCCCGTAGGAGCCACTGCGGAAAGGCAACAGCTCCGGTCTCCAGTCCGACAGTTGCTCCAGCGTCACCGGAGGCCGGCCGGAGGCACGACCGCACCCTCGGTGCCATGCCGGCCGACCGCTCGCTCATCGCGCGCCTCGCCGCGCACGAGTCGTGGGCCAGGACCGCCGACCCCAGCGCCCGGACGGAGCCAGCACGCCGCGCGATGCTCGACCGCTTCGAGCGCCCGGTCGACCCCGACGGCGTGCTGTCCCCAGAGGAGCGGGCACGCCGCGCGGCGCACGCGCGCAAGGCCTACTTCACCCGCCTCGCCTTGCGATCGGCCCAGGCACGACGCAAGCCCTCGTCGACCGGCGCCCATGAGGACGACAGCCACTAGACGCCGCAGTACCACCGCGCCTGTCGTCCTGATCGCTGCGCGCGCCGACCAAGGGCCGACGCGGCCCCGTGCGAGAGCTCACCCCCATCCCCAGCGGACTCGCCGAACTCCTTGACCGCAATAGGCGACCTGACCACAATTAGGGTCATGACGACGCAGTCGCTGGCGGCGGTCAAGGCCCATTTCAGCCAGGTCATCGACGAGGTCGCCGGCACGCACGAACGCGTCACCGTCACCAGGAACGGCAGCCCGGTCGCGGTCATCCTCGCCGTCGAGGACTACGAGTCCCTGGTGGAGACCCTGGAGATCCTCTCCGATCCCCGAGCACGCTCGGACATCAGGCAGGCCGAGGAGACGATGGCCGCCGGTGAGGTCTACGGCGAGGCCGAGGTGCGGGCCGCACTCGCGGCCCGCCGGCGGTGACCGACCTTCCTCGGTTCACCGTCGTCCTCTCGGCAGCGGCCACGCGCGCCATCGAGCACGATCTCCCCGAGCCGGTGGCTGTCGCGGTCGTCGACTTCCTCTTCGGGCCGCTGGCCGCGAACCCCTACCGCGTCGGGAAGCCGCTGCGCTTCGATCTCGAGGGCTACTGGTCCGCGCGTCGGGGCCAGTACCGCGTCATCTACTCGATCCACGACGACGAGGTCCTGGTCAGGGTCGTGCGGATCTCACACCGCGCCGACGCCTACGGCTGACCGACATTCCGTGCCGGTCAGGGCGCGACAACTCGCCCGATAACCTCCCCCCATTCGCTCACCCGCGACCTGCGCTTTCACCGCTCTGAACAGCGCTTTCGGGTTTCGCTCCCCGAAGATGCCGGGCGAGCCGATGCGGGTGCAGCCCAGCCGCGCCCGGAAGCCCGAGCCCGCCGCCGACTGAGCCGGCGCCGGCCGTTCACCGCGTCCCGAGGGCGGAGAACAGCCGGTCGTACCGCTGCTCCGGGTCCAGCGGGAGCCCGGCCTTGACGAAGCGCGCCCAGTCGTCGGCCAGCACCTCCTGCGCGCCCGACTCGACGGCGTCGAGGGCGGCGCCCACCAGCACCGACGGCGCGATCTTCGGTGCCTGCAGGCCCCGGGCCATGTCGGTGTCGACCAGGCCCATGTGCACGCCCACGACGTGCGTGCCCTGGGCAGCGAGCTCGAGGCGGGTGCTGTCGGTCAGCATCCAGGCCGCGGCCTTCGACGCGGCGTAGGCGCCGGAGCCCGGGGCGGTGAACCAGGACAGCGCGGAGACGACGTTGAGGACGGCCCCGCCTCCGTTGGCCCGGAGGACCGGCGCGAACGCGCGGGTCATGAGCAGCGGGCCGTAGAAGTTCGTGTCCATCTCCCGCCGGATGGCCGCCTCGTCGCCGCTGACCAGCGCCGTGCCCGTGGAGATGCCCGCGTTGTTGACCAGCACCTGCACGTCGCCGGCCGCGCGGGCGGCGGCCTCGATCTGGCGGGGGTCCGTGACGTCGAGCTCGATCGTCTCGACGCCGTCCGCGCGCACGGTGCGCACGTCGCGGGCGGCGGCGTAGACCTTGGCGGCCCCGCGCTCGACGAACTGGGCGACGAACTCGGCACCGATCCCCCGGTTGGCCCCGGTGACCAGCACCACCGCGTCCTGCAGCCTCATGACGACCTCTTTCTGTAGCGATCACTATGGATTGCGGCGACCGTAGCAGGTTCCATAGCGATCGCTACGGTATGGTCGCGGAGTGGCAGGGAGACCGCGGAGCTTCGATCGCGACACGGCGCTGGCCGCTGCCGTCGAGCAGTTCTGGCGCTCGGGCTACGAGGGCACCTCGATCGCGATGCTGACCGGAGCCATGGGGGTGACCCCACCCAGCCTCTACGCCGCCTTCGGCGACAAGGAGACCCTCTTCGCGGAGGCCTCCGCCGAGTACTTCCGCCGCACGTGCGAGGGCGTCGACCGCGCGACCGCCCTCCCGACGGCACGCGAGGCCGTCGCCCGGATGCTGGACGACACCGCGCGGGCGCACACCGACGCGTCGACGCCGCCGGGCTGCCTGGTGCTGACCGAGCCCCGCCTCGCCGCCCAGCGGGCGGACCTGCACGAGCGGCTCAGGGGACGGCTCGACCAGGGGGTGCGGGACGGCGACCTCCCGGCGGGCACGGAGACCGACCGGCTCGCCTCCTTCCTCGTGGCGGTCATGCGCGGCATGTCCGGGTGCGCCCGGGACGGGGGCACCGCCGAGGACCTCCTGGCGATCGCCGAGATCGCGCTGACCGCCCTGCCGGGGGGCGAGGCGCCCGGACCGACACCGGTGGGCTGAACCTCCAGCCCGGGAACCAGCCGGTCCTGCTGGCCCACCGCGACCTTCGTGCACCGGAACTCGCGCCCGTCGGCGCATCGACCGGACGGATCGCGCTCAGGCGAGCAGGCGGGCCCGGACGTCGGGTTTGAGCACCTTCCCGATCTTCGAGCGGGGCAGGTCGGCCCACACCTCCACCTGCTTGGGGGCCTTGACCGGGCCGATCCGGTCCCGGGCGAACGCGCGCAGCTCGCCGGGGTCGAGGTGCACGCCGGGTCGGGCCTGCACGACGGCGACCACCCGCTCGCCCCACTTGTCGTCCGGGAGCCCGAGGACGGCACAGTCCTGGACACCGGGGTGCGTCATCAGGACCCGCTCGACCTCGGCCGAGTACACGTTGAAGCCGCCGCTGATGATCATGTCCTTGGCCCGGTCCACCAGGTAGAGCCAGCCGTCGTCGTCGAGGTAACCGATGTCGCCGGTGTGGTGCCACCCGAACCGGGAGGCCTCCGTGGTGGCGGCCGGGTCGCGGTGGTAGCCGTCCATCACGAGCGGACCGCGGACCACGACCTCGCCCCGCTCGCCCGGGGGCAGGAGCCGGCCCGCGGCGTCCATGATCCCGACCCGGGTGAGCGGGGTCGGGCGGCCGGCGGAGTGCAGCCGCTCGCGGGCGACGCTCCCGTCGGGGCGGAAGTGGTCGGCGGGCGCCATGGTCGAGACCATCATCGGCGCCTCGGACTGGCCGAAGAGCTGGCCCATCACCGGCCCGATGCGGGTCAGCGCCTGCTCGAGCCGGTCGGCCGAGATCGGGGCGGCGCCGTACCAGAGGCACTGCAGTGACGAGAGGTCCGCCGAGTCGAGCTCCGGGCGCTCGAGCAGCATGTAGACCAGCGTGGGCGGCAGGAACGCGTGGGTGACGCGGTGCCGCTCGACGAGTGCCAGGAACTCGCCGAGGTCGGGCCGCGGCATGACGACGACCTCGCCGCCGAGGGCCATCACGGGGAAGCACAGCACTCCCGCGGCGTGGGTCAGCGGGGCCAGCGCGAGGTACCGCGGTCGGCCGCTGAACGGGTAGCTCATCAGCGTCAGCGCCGCCATCGTCTCCAGGTTGCGGCCGGTCAGCCGCACCCCCTTCGGGCGCCCCGTCGTCCCGCCGGTGCCGACGAGCACGACGACGTCGTCGGGCGGCGAGAGCCCCTCCTCGGGCAGGTCGACGCCGTCGGCGTCGTCGAGCCAGGCGGCCAGGGACGGGTCACCGCCCCCGGGCCCGTCCTCGTCGCCGTCGAGGCGGACCAGGGTCGTGAGCCCGGGCAGCGCGTCCCGGACCTTCGTGACCAGCGGCGCGAAGGCGGCCTGGTAGAGCAGCACCGAGCACCCGAACAGGTCGAGCAGCTCGCGGTTCTCCCCGGCCTCGTTGCGCGGGTTGACCGGGCACCACACCGCGCCGGCGCGGGCGATGCCGAAGACGCACGCGAACGCCGTCGGGTCGTTGGCCGACAGGACGGCGACGCGATCGCCGGGGCGGGTGCCCGAGCGCACCAGCGCCCGGGCCACCCGCCGGCTGAACGCCTGGACCTCGCCGTAGGACGTCGGCCGCCCGTCGACGGTCAGGCACGGAGCGCCGGCGCCGAGGTCGGCGCCCTTGTCGAGGTAGGCGGTCAGGCTCATCGGTGCTCGGTCACCACCGGGTCGAGGACGAGGCCGAACTGACGCAGCACGCCCAGCAGCTGCCGGTGGCCGAAGGCCTGGCAGCCGGAGGCGAACCCGGCGCGCAGCGGGGGCTGCTGCAGCAGCGACATCGCGCACCAGGCCTGCAGGAGGCCCGTCTGCTTGTAGTTGCTGTTGCCGTGGATGACCACGTGCTTGCGCCCGAGCGGACCGGAGGCGTGCACCGAGTCGACGGAGATGTTCAGCCGCGGGTTCTCGCGGGGCGGCATGCCGGTGGCCCACTGGTCGGCGATGGCCGCCAGCGCGTCGTCCCACTGCTCGCGGGGCAGCGTCTTGACGTCGCTCTCCACCGCCGCGGTGGTGGCGACGACGGCCTCCATGACCGGCCGGTTCATGACCCCGCCCTGCACCTTGACGTTGGCCACCCGCGGGTCGTCCTTGAACCACACCGGGTGGCTGGTGCCGCCCCACGGCACCGTCAGGCCGAGCTCGTGCTGGCCGGGGACCACGACGTCCCACCTCGAGAGCGGGTCGAGCTTCACGTACTGGTTCTCCTGGAGGTGGAACCAGTCGGCCTTGAGGATGGTGAAGATCGTCTGGGTGGAGGCGTAGGTGGGGAACCCCTTCCACAGGACGAGCACGTCCAGGGTGTCCAGGCCCGGCGTCTCCAGGGCGATCTGGGCGGCGATCTCGCCGGTCGTGTACATCTGCGCGATGCCCGGGGCCAGCAGCAGCCCCTTCTCCCGGAAGTCCGCCGCGAACCGGTCGCGGACCGCCATCACCCAGTCCTGCTCGCCCGTGGTGTCCAGGTAGTGCGCGCCCGTCGCCAGGCACGCCTCGGCGACCTCGGAGCCGAGCTTGATGAACGGGCCGACGGTGTTGCAGACGACGCGGGCGCCGTCGAACAGCTCCGTCAGCGCCTCGACGGTGTGCTCCACCTCGACGATGTCGTGGTCGGCGGTCTCGATCCCCGGGATCCTCCCGACCACCTCCTGCAGCAGGTCCTTGTTCCGGCCCGCGGCGACGAACGGGACGTTCAGCTCGCGCAGGTACTCGCAGATCAGCCGGCCGGTGTAGCCGGAGGCGCCGTAGACGACGACGGGCTTGGTGCTCATGGTCGGATCCCCTTCTCTGCTCAGGAGCCCATGCCGCCGTCGACGGCGAGGCCGGTGCCGTTGACGAAGCGGGAGGCGTCGGAGGCGAGGAAGACCACGGCGTCGGCCATGTCGGCCGGCTCGCCCAGGCGGCCGGACGGCGTGAGCGCCACGACGGCGCCGACCGCCTCCTCGACGCTGGGGAACAGCCCCAGCTCGGCGCAGTCGACGGCGAGCTTCATGCCCATCTCCGTCGGGACCAGGCCCGGGTAGACGCAATTGACGCGCACGCCGTAGCCGAGCTTGCCGGCCTCGGCTGCGGCGATCCGGGTCATCCGGTCGATCGCCGACTTGCTCGCGGAGTAGCCGGCGATGCCGGGGAAGGCGATGGTCGCCGCGACGCTGGCGATGTTGACGATCGACCCGCCGCTCCCGGCCGCCCCGCCGGGGCGCATCGCGCGCAGGCCGTGCTTCATGCCGAGGGCGGTGCCGACGACGTTGACGTCGAGCATGCGGCGCAGGTTCTCCGGGTCGAGGTCCACCACCAGCTCCGTGACCTCGATGCCGGCGTTGTTGACCAGGACGTCCAGACCGCCCAGCTCGGCGACGGTCTCCGCGATCGCCGCCTCCCAGCTCGCCTCGTCGGTGACGTCGAGGTGGGTGAAGGCCGCCTTGCCTCCGTCCCCCGCGATCTGCCGGGCCGTCTCCGCGCCGAGGTCGTCGAGGACGTCCCCGATCACGACCGACGCGCCCGCGCGGCTGAGCGCCTGCGCCATCGCCTGCCCGAGGCCCCGCGCTCCCCCGGTGACCAGTGCCCTGCGTCCGTCCAGCTCTCCTACCGACATGCCGGTGTCCTTCCTCGTCGAAGCCCGGTGTGACGCCGGTCATGCTGGTGCTGTGTCTGGACAGTCGTCAAGACTTCTCTTGACGACTGTCCAGAGTCCGCGCCGGGCCGGTAGCATCCGCGGACACGAGGAGGAGGACGCGTGACGGCAGCAGCACACCGCCCGGGTCGTCGGCCGGTGGACAAGGTCGCCGCCCGGCGCAGCGAGCTGGCCGCCGCGGCGCTCAAGACGCTCGCCGAGCGCGGGTACGCGCAGACGGGCCTGCGCGACATCGCCCAGAACTCGGAGTTCTCCCACGGCGTCCTGCACTACTACTTCGCGGACAAGACCGACCTGATCACGCACTGCGTGCGCGAGTACAAGGAGCAGTGCGCGACCCGGTACGACGAGGTCGTGGCCACCGCGACGACGGCCGAGGACCTCGCGGCCGGCTTCCTGCGGAAGCTGGCGGAGACGCTCACCGGCGAGGCGCCGATGCACCGCCTCTGGTACGACCTGCGCAACCAGTCGATGTTCGAGCCGGCCTTCCGGGCCGACGTCGCCGAGATCGACCTGCTGCTGGAGCGGATGATCGAACGGGTCGTCACCCGCTACGCCGAGCTCTCCGGGCGGACGCCTCAGGTCGCCCCGCCGGTCCTGTACGCGGTCTTCGACGGCCTGTTCCAGCAGGCGCTCCTCCGCCAGCTGGCCGGGGACCCCTCGGCCGCCGGCGACCTCCGGGCCGCCGTCGGCCAGGTGCTGCCGCACCTGGTCCGCTGACGCCGGCCGGCGACGGCCCCGGCACCCGGCGTCAGGCGCCGTCGAGCAGCTCCGACAGGACGGCGAGCCCGCGGCGCAGCTCCAGGTCGGTCGGGGCGCCGTAGCCGAGCACCAGCCCCGGGAACGCCGGCGGTCCGGCCGAGTAGTCGGCGAGGTCGGCGACGACGACCCCGCGGCCGGCGGCGGCGCGGACGAGCGCGGCGGCGTCGGCGCCCGGGCGGAGGTGGACGACGACGTGCAGGCCACCGTCGAGCGCGCCCAGGGTGACGTCGGGCCGCTCCCCGAGCGCGGCGACGACCATCGACCGGCGGTGGTTGTAGTGCCGCTGCGCCCGCGCGGTGTGCCGGGCGAGGCCGCCGTCGGCCAGGTAGTGCGCGAGCGCGGCCTGCTGCACGCCCGACACGGGCGAGTCCAGCAGCGTGCGGGTGGCGCGCAGCCGCTCGCCGAAGGCGCCGCGCGGCACCATCCAGCCGCAGCGCAGCCACGGGCTGAGCGTCTTCGACCAGCTGCCGACCAGCACCACGTCGGCGGGCGAGGGCAGGGAGGCCATGGCCGGCAGCGGCCGGCGGCGGTGGCGGAACTCGCTGTCGTAGTCGTCCTCGAGCACGACGACGCCCTGCACCGCGGCCCACCGCAGGAGGTCCACCCGCTCCTGCACCGGCATCCGGCCGCCCAGCGGGTACTGGTGCGACGGGGTGAGCAGCACCGCGTCTGGCGCCGGGGACAGCGCGCGCAGGTCGGCGACGCGGGGACCGTCGGCGTCCACCGGCAGGGGCACGACGACGGCGCCCGCGGTGGCCAGCACCCGCCGGGCCGCCGGGTAGCTGGGGTCCTCGACCACGACCCGCGGCCGGCGGCCCGGCGACCCGAGGACCGTGACGGCCAGGGCGAGGGCGTCGCTGGCGCCGGCGGTGACGAGGACGTCGTCGGCGCCGGCCTCCACCCCGCGCACCCGGCGCAGGTAGACGGCGACCGCCTGCCGCAGGGCGGGCAGCCCGAGCGGGTCGGGCGGCCCGGCCGGGAGGTCGTCGGCCACGGCCCGGCGCCAGGCGGAGCGCCACTCGGCGTCGTCGAGCAGCCGGGTGGCGGGCCGCCCGGGGGTGAGGTCCACGACGTGCCCGGCGGCCGGGGACGACGGCTCGGGCCGGGCCGGCGCGGGGCGGGCGACGGTCACGTCGGGGCGGACGGCGACCACCGTCCCGCCGCCCCGCCGCCCGGTCGCGAAGCCCTCCCCCACCAGCTGCTCGTAGGCGGTGACCACCACGCCGCGGGACACCCCGAGGTCGGCGGCGAGGGCGCGGGTGGACGGCAGCGTGTCCCCCGGACCCAGCGCCCCGCCCAGCACGGCGGCCCGCACCGACGCCGCGATCTGCACGCTCAGCGGCGTCCCGGCCGCCCGGTCGACGGGGACGAACAGGTCGCCGGTGTACGCCACTTGGTCCTCCCGCATCCGCCCGGTTTGGACTGCTGCCAGGACCAAAGCATGGCGCACCGTGGGCGACCATGAGCGAGCAGACTCCCTTCGTCACCGGCACCGACCGCGTCAAGCGCGGCCTGGCCGAGCAGCTGCGGGGCGGCGTGATCATGGACGTCGTCACGCCCGAGCAGGCGCGCATCGCGGAGGACGCGGGCGCCGTCGCCGTCATGGCGCTGGAGCGGGTGCCCGCCGACATCCGCGCCCAGGGCGGCGTCGCGCGCATGAGCGACCCCGAACTGGTCGAGGGGATCGTCGCGGCCGTCTCCATCCCGGTCATGGCCAAGGCGCGGATCGGCCACTTCCTCGAGGCGCAGGTGCTGCAGAGCCTCGGCGTCGACTACGTGGACGAGTCGGAGGTGCTCACCCCGGCCGACGAGGAGCACCACATCGACAAGCGCGCGTTCACCGTGCCCTTCGTCTGCGGCGCCACCGACCTCGGCGAGGCCCTGCGCCGGGTCGCCGAGGGCGCGGCGATGATCCGCAGCAAGGGCGAGGCGGGCACCGGCAACGTCGTCGAGGCGGTGCGCCACATCCGCGCGATCCGCGGCGGCATCCGCCGGCTGGCCGCGCTCGACGAGCAGGAGCTGTACGCCGCGGCCAAGGAGCTGCGCGCGCCGCACGAGCTGGTCGCCGAGGTGGCGCGCACCGGCCGGCTGCCGGTCGTGCTCTTCACCGCCGGCGGCATCGCCACCCCGGCCGACGCCGCCCTGCTGGTGCAGCTCGGCGCCGAGGGCGTGTTCGTGGGCTCGGGCATCTTCCGGTCCGGCGACCCGGCCCGGCGCGCCGCGGCGATCGTGCAGGCCACCACCTTCGCCGACGACCCCGACGTCGTCGCCAAGGTGTCCCGCGGGCTGGGTGAGGCGATGGTCGGCATCAACGTGGACACGCTGCCGGAGTCGCAGCGCCTCGCCGGCCGCGGCTGGTGAGCGCGCCGCGCATCGGCGTCCTGGCGCTGCAGGGCGACGTCCGCGAGCACCTCGCCGTCCTGGGCGGGCTCGGCGCCGACGCGACGCCGGTCCGCCGCCCGGCGGAGCTGGCCGGCCTCGACGGGCTCGTCCTGCCCGGCGGGGAGTCGACCACGATGACCAAGCTCGCGGTGCGGACCGGCCTGTTCGGCCCGCTGCGCGAGGCGGTCGGCTCGGGGCTGCCGGTCTACGGCACCTGCGCCGGGCTGGTGCTGCTGGCCCGCCGCCTCCTCGACGCCCCGCCGGACCAGCCGACGCTCGGCGTCCTCGACGTCACCGTCCGCCGCAACGCGTTCGGCCGGCAGGCGGAGTCGTTCGAGTCGCCGGTGGCCGTCGCCGGCGTCGCGGGCGGGCCGGTGACGGCGGTGTTCATCCGGGCGCCGTGGGTGGAGTCGGCCGGGCCGGGGGTGGAGGTGCTCGGCCGCGTCGAGGACGGGCCGGCCGCGGGCCGTGCCGTGGCGGTGAGGCAGGGCGACGTGCTGGCCACCAGCTTCCACCCGGAGCTGACCGGCGACGACCGGGTGCACCGGCTGTTCGTCGACCTGGTGCGCGAGCGCCGCGCGAGCACGCTGCGCGACCGGGAGCAGCCGGGCGGTCGCCGCCGTCCGCGTGTCGCCACCGCCTGAGCCGCTCCGGCGGCCGCACGCCCCCTCCCGACGAGACGGCCAGGTATCCCTTGCCCGCCCTGACCCCGGGAGAGGAGCCCCATGGCCCGCGAGCTCGACGCACGCACGGAGGGCGTCCTCTGGGGCGCCACCGCCCTCGCGGCCCTCGGCGTGGTCCTCGTCCTGCTCCTGGCCGGCGGTGGCGACCTCCCGGCGGGCGCGCCGGTCCCGCGCGCGGCCGACGCGGCCGCTCCGGAGGCCGCCGGCGACCCCGGCCCGGCGCCCGCGGAGGACGGCGCGGGAGGCGGCGCAGCGGCCGACGCGCCCGCTGATCCGCCCCTTCCCCCGGCGGACGGCGGCGCGCCCACCCCGGTAGCCGTGGGCGACCCCGACGACGGGGGCGGCGTCACCGGCTCGCGGGCCGCCCCCGCCCGCTCGCCCGCACCCCAGGCGCCCGGCGCCGCCGGGCAGACCGCCGGCCGGACGACCGCCGGCACCTCCTCGCCCCGCCCGGGCTCCCCGGCACCGGGACCCGCGCAGGGCCCGGTCACCTCGCAGCCCGGCCCCTCCACCCCGCCGCCCACGACGACGCCGCCCACGGGCAGCCGCCCGCCGACGACCCCGCCGACGTCCCCCACGACGACGCCGCCCCGGACGACACCCCCGACCACCACGCCACCCACCACCCCACCCACCCCGCCTCCCACCACCCCACCCACCCCGCCGCCGACGACGCCCGCGCCGCCCACCACCACAACACCGCCTCCCACGACCACCACCCCGCCGCCGACCACGACGCCGCCCGAGGAGGAGCCCCCGGCCGAGGAGCCCCCGGCCGAGGAGCCCCCGGCCGAGGAGCCCCCGGCCACGACGCCGGGTGAGGTGCCGCCGGAGGGCTGACACCGCCCCGCACCCCGTCTGCACCACCCGTCACACGAGACGACAGGTTCCTGTACGGCTCCGTTCCCGTGCCGCACGATGCGCACCGGTGCACCGGAGCTCACAGGGAGCCGCTCATGCCGTCGCTGTCCGACCCCGCCGTCGCGGCCGTCCTGGCCCGCCACCGGGAGCGTTCCCCGTGGTCGCCGGTGGGGCCGGTGGTCGCCCGGGCCGCCGCGCTCGGCTTCGACGTGAGCGCCTTCGGCGGGGACGACGACGGCCTGCGCCTGGTCGCCGGCGCCTCCGCCGGCCGGCGCACCGGCCTCGTCGTGGACGCCGCCGGCCTGGTCGCGGAGGACCGCGGCGACCGGGCGTTCGCCGCCTCGCTGCCCGGTGCGGTGGAGACCCCGGTCGACGTGCGCTTCCCCTTCGCCGGGGCCGACCCGTTCGCCGTCCTGCTCGCCTTCTCGGGGCACGCCGCCGCTGCGCCGGCCGGTCCCGTCCCGCCGCCGGAGCGGCCCGCGCCCGCTCGCGGCGCCCGTCCGCGCCGGGTCGTCCTGGGCGTCGTCGCGGCGCTCGTCCTGCTGGTCGTGGCCGGCGGCCTCGCGAGCGCGGGCCCGCCCGGCGCCCTGGCGGTGACCGGGTCCGTCCTGCTCCTGGTCGGGCTGGGTGCCGTCGTCGCCGGCCGGGCCCGCTGGGCGCGGATCGCCTCGCGCCGGGCCGGGAGCGCCGTGCTCGCCGCCGGGCTCGTCGTCACCGGCATCGGCGGGGCCACCCTGCCGCCGGCCGAGCCGACGGCAGCCACCGTCGCGGCGCCCGCGACCTCGGCCCCGCCGGCGTCCTCCCCCGCTCCCGATCCCGCGGCCGCCGAGGCCGCCGCCGCGTCCGCCGACGCCGCGGCCGGCGTCGCGGAGACCAGCGAGGCCGCCGTCGCCCCGGTCGACACCGCCACCGGCCTGCTGGGTGACGGGGCCACCCGGGCCGCCGTCGACACCGCCGCGCCGGCCACCGCCCTCGCCGCGCTCGCGGCGGTCCCGGTCCAGGGCCGGGCGCCGCGCACCGGCTACGACCGCGACCTGTTCGGCGCCGGCTGGGTCGACACCGACCGCAACGGCTGCGACACACGCAACGACGTCCTCGCCCGCGACCTCACCGGCGAGGTGTTCAAGCCCGGGACCCGGGACTGCGTCGTGCTCACCGGTACCCTCGCCGACCCCTACTCCGGCCGCACCATCGCCTTCCAGCGCGGCCAGGGCACCAGCGAAGCCGTGCAGATCGACCACGTCGTCGCGCTCTCGGACGCCTGGCAGAAGGGCGCGCAGCAGTGGGACGCCGCCCGCCGCACGCAGTTCGCCAACGACCCGCTCAACCTGCTCGCCGTCGACGGCCCGCTCAACATGCAGAAGGGCGACGGCGACGCCGCCACCTGGCTCCCGCCGTCGCGCTCGTACCGGTGCGCCTACGTGGCCCGGCAGGTCGCGGTGAAGGTCGCCTACGGGCTCTGGATGACGCAGGCCGAGCGCAACGCGATCGCCACCGTGCTCAGCGCCTGCCCGGCCGAGCCGCTGCCCGGCGGGGTCGTCGCGCCGGTGCGCCGGACGGCGGCACCCACGACGGCACCCACGACGGCACCCACGACGGCGCGCCCGGCACCCGCTCCGGTGCCCGCCCCTGCTCCGGCACCCGCCCCTGCTCCCGCTCCGGCGCCTGCGCCTGCGCCTGCTCCGGCGCCCGCACCCGCTCCGGCGCCGGTCTCCACCTACTACGACAACTGCTCCGCGGCCCGCGCCGCAGGGGCCGCGCCGGTCCGGCTCGGTGACCCCGGCTACGGCCGGCACCTCGACCGGGACGGCGACGGGGTGGGCTGCGAGAACTGAGGCGCCGGTCCCGCACCCCGCGCCCCCGTGGCGCGGGGGCCGGGACCGGCGCCCCGGCTCAGTCGGCCAGCAGGGCGGCGTATGCGCCGAGGCGGTGCGCGAGCGCGGCGGCCGTGCCGGTGGAGCGCAGGACGTCGGCCAGGAGCGCGGCCAGCTCGTCGCCGTGACCGTCGCCGTCACCGTGGCCGTCACCGGCGCGCGCGCCGGCGGGCTCGTCGAGCTCGGCGGCCAGCACCGCGTCGAGGTCGGCGACGTCGAGGTCGGCCAGCTCCACCAGCACGAGCGGGGTGGTCTCCATGACGGGCTCCTCGGGTCGGGCCGGGCTCCGTCCCGGCACCCAGACCCTGACCACGCCGCCGCACCGGGGGCTCACCGCGACCGCACGATCGCCGCAAGACCGCGCCCGGAGAGGCCGCCGGACGTGACCGCCGCCACGCCGGGAGCATCCGATTCCGCCCCGGACCCCCACGGAGGCGTCCGTACGGCTAGGGTCGACGTGTCGGGAAGGCCCTGCGCTCTGGCAGGACCCCGATGCACCATCGCAGCTAGGAGCGAGCAATGCCCGAAGGAACTGTCAAGTGGTTCAACGCGGAGAAGGGGTTCGGCTTCGCCACCCCTGACGGTGGCGGACCGGACGTGTTCGTCCACTACTCGGCCATCCAGACCAGCGGGTACCGCTCGCTCGACGAAGGCCAGCGGATCTCGTTCGACGTCGAGCAGGGCCAGAAGGGCCCGCAGGCCGCGAACGTCACCCCGCTCTGATCTCCTGATCAGCACAGCGCCCCCGCCCGGTCCGCCGGGCGGGGGCGCTGCCGTTCGTGGGGTCGGCTACCGGGCGCGCGGCACGTAGCCGCCCACGAGCGCCTGCATGAGCAGCGCCCCGGCGTCCGGGCCCACCGCCCGCGCCGCGTCGGCGAAGGCCCGCCAGCGGTCCCGCTCGACGTCGGTCGGCGCGTTGCGCGCCCGCAACTCGGCCTGCTCGAGCAGCCGCTCCCACTCCCCCTGCGGGGTCGGCCACAGCCCCGCCAGCCGCCGCGCCTCGGCGGAGATCCCGGTGATCCGGACGATGTCGCCGGCGTGGTTGGTCAGCGGCTCGATGTAGCCGGCCGCGGCCAGCGCCTTCGCCGCCGCGACGACGTCGGCCTTCGGCAGCCCGCTGCCGGGCACGACGGAGCCGAGCAGGTACGGCGCCCCGCCGTGCTTCGGCTCGTCGACCAGCCGGGCGATCGCCCGCAGCACGGGCAGGTCGCGGGTGAACCAGGTGTCGGGCAGGGACCGGTCGGGCGTCGTCACGGCGACCAGTCTCCCCGGGGACGCCGCGGCGCCCCGCCACCCGGGGTCACGGGGCGGCGGGGCGGACACGGCGGCAGCTCCGCTCAGCGGCGGGTCAGCTCCGGCCGGGTCACGAGGACCAGGCCCAGCACGCCGTAGCCGAGGACCAGGTGGCCGGCACCGACGAGGGACTCCGTCGTCGCGCCCGCCACCGCGGCGACCGGGAACATCACCAGCGCCCACGTCTCGGCGAGCACCGGCCACACCCGGGCGGCCCCCCGCCACCGCCCGGCGATCGCGATCCGGATGCCGATCGCGGCCATGCCGAGCATGGACAGCGGCCAGGACAGGTCCAGCGCGACGAAGAACGGTTCGTCGGTCAGCCCGGGCGCGACCAGCCACTGCACCGACGACCCGATCGCCAGCGCGAGCAGCACGTGCTCGGCGTGCAGGAGGCTGCGGGCCAGCCGGCCGGTCCCCGTCGCCCGCGTCCGCAGCTGCACGGCCACCAGCGCGACCAGACCGAGCTGGAACAGCAGCGTGGCGGCCTTGTAGGCGGGCGGGTAGGCGTCGGTGGCCGGGTCGACGTCGGCGGTGGCGAGCAGGCCGACCGCCCAGGCGACCGCGCCGGTCGTGGTGGCCAGGCCGCCGAGCCGGACGAGCCGGGACGGGTCGGGCGCGTGCCGCGGACCGGCGCCCGGCGGGGTGCCGGGCGCGGCGTCGGTGCGGGCGGACGACGGGGTGGTGCTCAGCGACATGGGTCCTCCGGGGAACGGCGCGGCGCCCCGTGGCACCGCCTGCCGGGGACCGTGCCGGGGCGGCGTCCCGGGCGGCCAGGGCGCTCGCGCACGACCGCTCCCGCGGGGATCCCGGCCGCGCCGGGACGCCGTGTCCCTGTCGTCCGGGACACCGGCTCGGGCAGGATCCGCGCGTGACGGTCGGCGAGCGGGTCCCGGCGACGGCGACGCCGGGAGGCCCACCGCCGCGACGCCGGCGTCCCCCGCGCGGGCTCGCCTGGTCCGGCCCGGCCACGACCCTGCTCGCCGTCGCGGCGACCGCCGTCCTCGACGTGCTCACCCCGGACGCGGCGCGGGCGGCCGCCGGGGCCGGGCCCGGCTGGGAGATCGGGCTGCCGGGCCTGCTCCTCGCCGTCCCCGGTGCGCTGCTGCTCTCCCGGGCGCCGCGCAACGCCGTCTCGTGGGTGGTCGCCGGCACCGGCCTGTTCTGGGCGCTCGACGGCCTGGCCTCGTCCTGGCTCACGTACGCGGTGCAGGACGACCCGCCGCTGCCCGGCGCCTCGGCGGCGATGTGGTTCGTCGGCCGGCTCGGCGCCGCGCTGCTGCTGGGGCTGCCGCTGCTGCTCCTGCTCTACCCGGACGGCCGGCTGCCCCGCGGCCCGTGGCGCGCCGTGTCGGTCACCGCCCTCGTCGCCACCGCCGCGCTGCCCGTGCTGCTGCTGGTGACGCCGTTCGCGATCGCGGCCGAGCGGGGCGGCACGCCGACGCCGGAGGTCTACCGGGGCCTCGACCTCGACCCGGCCAGCCTGCCGCTGCCCCGGGACGTCGCGCTGCCGCTGCTCGAGCTGGCCTTCCCGGCGACCGGGCTCGGGTTGCTCCTCGCGCTGGCCGTCGTCGTGGCGCGGCTGCGGTCGGCCACCGGGGACGACCGGCGGCGGATGCGCTGGCTGCTGTGGGCCGGCGTCGCCGACGCGCTGGTGCTGCTCGGGGCGCTCGTCTTCCCGCAGGCGACGCTCGGCCTCGACCTCAGCCTGGCCGTCGGGCTCACCGGGCTGGCGGTCACCCTCGGCATCCTGCGGCCCCGGGCGGTCGACATCGACCGGCTGCTCGGCGGCACGCTCGTCTACGGCGGGCTGGCCGCGGGCGTCGTCGTCGTCGACCTGGCCGTGCTCGCCGCCGCCGGGACCCTGCTGGGGGGCCGCTTCGACGAGCGCAACGCCGTCGTGGTGACGCTGCTGGTGGTCGCGGCCGTCTACGTCCCGCTGCGGGCCGCGCTGTGGCGGCTGGTGCGCCGCTGGGTGTTCGGCGAGCGGGAGGACCCCTACCGCGTCGTCGCCGGCCTGGCGGAGCGGCTGGAGCGCTCCGACGGCGCCGAGGAGCAGCTCATGGCGGTCGCCGCGGGCATCGCCGAGGCGTTCCGCGTCCCCTGGGTGGGCGTCGAGGTGGACTCCGCGGACGGCGGCCGGCTGGTCGCCGGGCACGGGCGCCGCCCCGCCGCGGTGCAGTCGCTGCCGATCGCCTACCGCGGCGAGGAGGTCGGCCGGCTGCTGCTGCCCCGCGACGGCGTGCGGGCGCACCTGGTCACCCGCGACGAGCGGCTGCTGGCCGACGTCGTCCGGCAGGCCGCAGCGGCCGCCCGCGCGAGCTCGCTGGCCGCGCAGCTGCAGGCCGGCCGCGAGCAGCTGGTCGCCGCCCGCGAGGAGGAGCGCCGCCGGCTGCGCCGCGACCTGCACGACGGCCTCGGCCCCTCGCTCGGCGCCGTCGTGCTCCGCATCGACACCGCCCGCAACCTCGCCGCGTCCCGCCCGGAGGACGCCGACCGGCTGCTGCGCCAGGCACGCGACGACGTCGCGGCCGCGCTGGCCGACGTCCGGCGGCTGGTGCACGACCTGCGCCCGCCGGCCCTCGACGACCTCGGCCTTGCCGGCGCCGTCCGCCAGCAGGCGCAGCGGCTGCTGGCCGCGGAGGCGGCCGTGACCGTGGACGCGGGCGGCCTCGCCGAGCTGCCCGCCGCCGTCGAGGTGGCCGCCTACCGGATCGTCTCGGAGGCGCTGGCCAACGTCGCGCGCCACGCCTCCGCGTCCCGGGTCGCGGTGACCCTCGCGCGCGCCGGCGACGACCTCGTCGTCGCGGTCACCGACGACGGCGTCGGGATCGCCCCCGACCGCGCCGCCGGTGTCGGGCTGGTCGCGCTGCGGGAGCGGGCCGCCGAGCTCGGGGGCACGTGCACGGTGAGCTGCCCCGCGGGCGGCGGCACGGAGGTGCGGGCGGTGCTGCCCGTGGACGGGAGGAGGTCCCGGTGACCGGGCCGGAGGAGCCGCTGCGGGTGGTCGTCGCCGACGACCACCCGGTCTACCGCGACGGGCTGGCCCTGCTGCTCGGCTCGGTGCCGGGCGTGGAGGTGGTCGGCACCGCGGCCGACGGCGCCGCGGCGGTGGACGTGGTGCGCGAGCACCTGCCCGACGTCGTCGTCATGGACGTGCAGATGCCGGTGCTCGACGGCATCGAGGCCACCCGCCGGATCACCACGCAGGCGCCGTCGGTGGGCGTCGTGGTGCTGACGATGAGCGAGGACGACGGCACGGTGTTCGCCGCCGTCCGCGCCGGTGCCCGCGGCTACCTGCTCAAGGGCGCCGACCAGGAGGAGGTGCTGCGGGCGATCAGCACCGTGGCCTCCGGCGGCGCGGTGTTCGGCGCGGCGCTGGCCCGGCGGATCACCGACTTCTTCGCCGCCGCGCCCCGTGGGCCGGAGGAGGCGTTCCCGCAGCTGACGGCCCGCGAGCGGGAGGTGCTGGACCTGGTGGCCGCCGGGCGGTCCAACGCGCAGGTGGCCGCCGCCCTGTACCTGTCGCCCAAGACCGTGCGCAACGTCGTGTCCAACGTGCTGGCCAAGCTGCAGGTCGGTGACCGGGCGCAGGCGATCGTGCGGGCGCGCGAGGCCGGACTGGGGCGCTGACCGCGGGGAATCCGCCCGCCGCCCGGGTCGTTCTCGCTGGCATGACGACGTCCACCCCCCAGCCGAAGGTCACCAAGAGCGACGCGGAGTGGCGGGCGCAGCTCTCGCCGGAGGAGTACGCGGTGCTCCGCCAGGCCGGCACCGAGCGGCCGTGGACCGGCGAGTACGTGGACACGAAGACCGAGGGTGTCTACACCTGCCGCGCCTGCGGGGCCGAGCTGTTCCGCTCGCAGACCAAGTTCGACTCGCACTGCGGCTGGCCCTCGTTCTACGAGCCGTCGGCGGCCGACCACGTGGTGCTCCGCGAGGACCGCACCTACGGCATGGTCCGCACCGAGGTCCTCTGCGGCACCTGCCACAGCCACCTCGGGCACGTCTTCGACGACGCCCCGCAGACCCCGACCGGCGACCGCTTCTGCATCAACAGCGTGTCGATCCGGCTGGAGCCGGCGCAGGCCTGACCGCCCCCGCGCACGATCAGCCGGGATCACCGCAGCGCGTCCTGGCTCACCGTCGGCGGTGAGCCAGG
>NZ_JBJGYL010000032.1:0-47962 GCF_054049975.1 Geodermatophilus sp. SYSU D01119
AGGCAACAAAACACCCCCCCCCCCCCCCCCCCCCCCCCCCCCCCCCCCCCCCCCCCCCCCCCCCCCCCCCCCCCCCCCCCCCCCCCCCCCGCGGCGGAGAGCTCAGGGGCGCCGGTTCTCCGGGAGCTGCACCCCGGCCCGGTTGGGCTTGTCGGTGGGGTGGGCGTAGCGGATCCGCTCCGGCGGCAGGGGGAAGCTGTGGTCCTCACCGAACGGGGACAGCGAGCCGGCCATCTCACCGAGCAGCTCGGTGACCGGCGGGCCGGCGTTCTCCGACTGTCCCCAGGTCGGCTCGACCAGGTGGGCGTGCTTCTCCTTGCGCTTGGCCATGTCGCCTCCGTGCTCCGGGCGCACCCCGGGGGTGCGCGTCCCCGCCATTCTCCCGTGCGCGGGCACCTACCCGCAGGAGGCCTCCCCCGACACGGTCAGCGCGGCCGCCGCGCGACGCGGGCGCCGAACAGCGTGGGCAGCCCCTCGGCGGTGAGCACCCACTGCCCGCCGCCGACCGGCGCGGCGCGCACCTCGCCGCCGTCGAGGGCCTGCACCTGCCGGGTGCGCCAGACCGAGGTGCTGACCAGGCGCAGCCGCACGGGCTCGTCGTCGGGGTCCCACTCGTCGTAGCCCTCCGGCTCGAAGGCGACGATGGCCGGGCCGGCGATGCGCAGCAGCCCGCGCTGCCACGGGACGGCGGACAGGGCCCGACGCCAGCGCAGCGCGCGGGCCAGCCCGCCGAGGCCCGCGGCGACCGCGCAGGCGCCGCCGACGGTGAGCGCGACGACGACCAGCCCGGCCAGCGGCACCGGGCGGCCGCGGTCGTCGGCGAGGCTGACGGCGACCGCGCCGAGCAGCACGGCGAGGACGACGGCGATGGCGCCGCCGACGAGCCAGCGCAGCGCGCCGGCCCGGTAGCCCTCGAGGGCGGTCCGGGTGTGCGGGTCGTCGGCGGCCGGGAGCACGCCGTCATCGTCGCAGGGCACGGGCGGTGTCCCGGGGGGTGGACGTAACGTGGTCCGGATGCCTGCCGACCGTCCCGCCACGCTGGCCGCGTGGCTGCGCACCCGCAGTGACGCACAGCTCGCGGCGCTGCTGGCCGCCCGTCCCGACGTGGCGCGCCCCGCACCGTCGGACGTCGTCGCGCTGGCCAGCCGGCTGGCGGTGCCGGTCTCGGTCGACCGGGCCCTCGACGACCTCGACGCCGCCACCCTGCAGGTGCTCGACGTCGTGCTGCTCGCGCCCACCGACGGGGTGGAGGCCGCCGAGGTCGTGGGCGCGCTGCGGGGGCTGCCCGAGGACGTCGTCGCGGCCGCGATCGAGCGGCTGACCACGCGGGCGCTGCTGTGGGGCGACGACGTCGTGCACGCCCCCGACCAGGTCCGCCGCGCCGTCCGCTACCCCGCGGGGCTCGGGCGCCGCGCCGCCGAGCTGCGGGTGACGCTGCCGGCCGACCTGCCCGCCGCGGTCGCCGCGCTGGAGCCGGCCGAGCGGCAGGTGCTCGAGCGGCTGGCCGGCGACCGCCCGGTGGGCCACCTGCCCGAGGCCGGCGGCGGGACCGCCTCCCCCGCCCGGCGGCTGCTGCAGGCCGGGCTGCTGGCCCGCATCGACGCGCTCAACGTGGAGCTGCCGCGCGAGATCGGCCTGCTCCTGCGCGGCAGCGAGCCCCTCGGCCCGCCGCGGGTGGAGCCGGAGCCGGCCGTGGTGGACCGCGACCCGGCCGTCGTCGACCGGCAGGCCGCGGGCGCCGCGCTGGAGGCGGTCGGGCGGATCGGTGAGCTGCTGGCGGTGCTCGAGGAGGAGCCGGCCGGGCTGCTGCGCAGCGGCGGGGTCGCCGTCCGCGACCGCAAGCGGCTGGCCAAGGCGCTGACGGTGTCGGAGGCCGACGCCGGCTGGCTGCTGGAGCTGGCGTTCTCGTCCGGGCTGCTCGACGTCGGCGGCCCGCACCGCGACGAGTGGCTGCCCACCCGCGGCTACGACGTCTGGCGGGAGCAGCCGCTGGCCGACCGCTGGGCCACCCTGGCCGCCGGGTGGCTGGGCAGCACCCGGCTGCCGTCGCTGGTCGGGCAGCGCGACGTCGCCGGCAAGGCGGTCAACGCCCTCTCCCCCGACCTGGTGCGGCACACCGCGCCGTCGATCCGCCGCTCGGCGCTGGAGGCACTGGCCGGGTACCCGCCGGGCCGCGGCCTGGCGCCCGACGACCTGGTGGCGCTGCTGCGCTGGCGCACCCCGCGGCGGGGCGACCGGCTGGCGCCGGTCCCGGACATGCTGGCCGAGGCCGCGCGGATCGGCGTCCTGGTGGGCGGGGTGCTGTCCTCGGGCGGGCGCGGGCTGCTGGTCGCCGGCGAGGAGGGCGCGGCCGACGGCATGCAGGGGCTGCTGCCCGAGCCGGTCGACCACGTGCTCGCCCAGCCGGACCTGACGCTGGTGGCGCCCGGGCCGCTGGTGGCCGAGCTCGCCGACACCCTCTCCATCGTCGCCGACGTCGAGTCCTCGGGCGGGGCGACGGTGTTCCGGGTGTCGGAGGCCTCCGTGCGGCGGGCGCTGGACGCCGGCTGGTCGGCCACCGACCTGCACGAGTTCTTCACCCGCGCCTCGCGGACGCCGGTGCCGCAGGCGCTGGACTACCTGGTCGACGACGTCGCCCGGCAGCACGGCCGGCTGCGGGTGGGCTCGATCGAGTGCTACGTGCGCTCCGACGACCACGGCCTGCTCTCCCAGGTCCTCGGCGACCGGCGCACCGCGAACGCCGAGCTGCGCCGGCTGGCGCCCGGGGTGCTGGTCAGCGGGCTGGGTGCCGACGAGGTGCTCACCGTGCTGCGGGCCGCCGGTTACGCCCCGGCCGGGGAGTCGCCGGGTGGCGCGGTGCTCACCCGCCCACCGGCGCGGCCGCGCGCGGCCGGGCGCCGTCCCGGCTTGCCGACGGCCGCCGCGGCCCGCCCCCTGACGGCGGCCGAGGCCGACGCGACCGTGCGCGAGATCCGCGCGGGCGACGCCGCGCTGGCGGCCCGGCCGGCGGCGCCGGTCCGGCAGGTCCCGGGCGTCACGACCGCGGGCACGCTGGAGGTGCTGTCCCGCGCGATCCGCGACGGCGTGCCGGTGTGGCTCGGCTACGTCGACGCGCAGGGCAGCGGCAGCCAGCGCGTGGTGCAGCCGGTGTCACTGGCCGGTGGTTTCCTCCAGGGCTGGGACGAGCGCCGGCAGGAGAACCGCACCTTCGCGGTGCACCGGATCACCTCGGTGGCGCTGGTCGAGGAGGAAGCACCGGCCGCCGGCAACGGTTGACCTGACAGACGCCCACCCGCCGAGGAGAGGCCACCCATCCCGTGAACGACGGACCCCTCATCGTCCAGTCGGACAAGACCCTGCTGCTCGAGGTCGACCACCCGCAGGCCCGCGACTGCCGCGCGGCCATCGCGCCGTTCGCCGAGCTCGAGCGCTCGCCCGAGCACGTGCACACCTACCGGGTCACCCCGCTGGCGCTGTGGAACGCGCGCGCCGCCGGGCACGACGCCGAGCAGGTCGTCGACGCGCTGGTGCGGTACTCGCGCTACCCGGTGCCGCACGCGCTGCTGGTCGACATCGCGGACACGATGGACCGCTTCGGGCGGCTGACGCTGCAGAACAACCCGGTGCACGGGCTGGTGCTCACCACCACCGACCGGGCGGTGCTCGAGGAGGTCGTCCGCTCCAAGCGGGTGGCCCCGATGATCGGCGCACGGATCGACCCCGACACCGTCGTCGTCCACCCCTCCGAGCGCGGCCGGCTCAAGCAGGCGCTGCTCAAGGTGGGCTGGCCGGCCGAGGACCTCGCCGGTTACGTCGACGGGCAGGCGCACCCGATCGAGCTGGCGCAGGACGGCTGGCACCTGCGCGACTACCAGCAGGAGGCCGTCGAAGGCTTCTGGGCCGGCGGCTCTGGCGTCGTCGTGCTGCCGTGCGGTGCGGGCAAGACGCTGGTGGGCGCCGCGGCGATGGCCGAGGCCAAGGCGACCACGCTGATCCTGGTCACCAACACCGTCTCGGGGCGGCAGTGGAAGCGCGAGCTCATCGCGCGCACCTCGCTCACCGAGGACGAGATCGGCGAGTACTCGGGCGAGCGCAAGGAGATCCGCCCGGTCACCATCGCCACGTACCAGGTGATGACCACCCGCCGGAAGGGCGAGTACCGGCACCTGGACCTGTTCGACGCGCAGGACTGGGGCCTGATCGTCTACGACGAGGTACACCTGCTGCCCGCGCCGATCTTCCGGCTCACCGCCGACCTGCAGTCCCGCCGCCGGCTGGGGCTCACCGCCACGCTGGTGCGCGAGGACGGGCGCGAGGACGACGTCTTCTCCCTCATCGGGCCCAAGCGCTACGACGCGCCGTGGAAGGACATCGAGTCGCAGGGCTACATCGCCCCGGCCGAGTGCATCGAGGTGCGGGTCGGCCTCGACGACGAGGAGCGGATGACCTACGCGGTCGCCGAGCCCGAGGAGCGGTACCGGATCGCGGCCACCGCGACGTCGAAGCTGCCGGTGATCCGGCGGGTGCTCGACCGGCACCCCGACGAGCAGAAGCTGGTGATCGGCGCCTACCTCGACCAGCTCGAGGAGCTCGGGCGGGCGCTCGACGCCCCGGTCATCCAGGGGTCCACGACCAACCGGGAGCGGGAGAAGCTGTTCGACGCCTTCCGCCGCGGGGAGGTCAAGACGCTGGTGGTCTCGAAGGTCGCCAACTTCTCGATCGACCTGCCGGAGGCCGCGGTCGCCGTCCAGGTGTCGGGGACGTTCGGGTCGCGGCAGGAGGAGGCGCAGCGCCTCGGGCGGGTGCTGCGGCCCAAGGCCGACGGCCGCCAGGCGCACTTCTACACGGTGGTCAGCCGCGACACCCTCGACGCCGAGTACGCCGCCCACCGGCAGCGGTTCCTCGCCGAGCAGGGCTACGCGTACACGATCGTCGACGCCGCCGACCTGGCCGGCCCGGGCGAGGTCAACGGGCCCGACTGGGTCGACGAGCCCGCCGACTGACGCTCACCCCGGCCACGTCCGCGGCCCCCTGGTCCTCGCGACCCGGGGGCCGCGGTCGTCCCAGCCGCCGGCGTGCCGGCGGAGGACCTCGGCGGCGTCCTCGCCGATGCGGCGCACGAGGTCGCCGGCCGGCTCGGCCCGGCACAGGACGTGGCCCTGGCCCGCCCACAGGTTGACCGCCTCCGCATCACCGGCCGCGCGGGCGGCGGCGCGCAGCGGGGTGGTCAGGTGGTGCACCTCCGGATAGGCCGCCGGCGCCGCGGCGGAGTGCTCCGCGAGGAAGCGGTTGACCAGGCCGCGGGCGCGGCGTCCGCTGAAGGCGCGGGTGAGCGCGGTGGGGGTGGCGGTGCCGAGCGCGGCGCGGTGCATGGCGCTGGTGCCGGCCTCGGGGCTGAGCAGGAAGGCCGTGCCGAGCTGGGCGGCCTCCGCGCCGGCGACGAGGACCGCGGCCACGCCCGCGCCGTCCATCAGGCCGCCCGCGGCGACGAGCGGGAGGTCGACGGTGTCGCGGACGAGCCGCAGGAGCGTGAGCAGGCCGTACTCCCCCACGCCGTCCTCGTCGGAGGGGCCGCCGCGGTGACCGCCGGCCTCGATGCCCTGGACGACGAGCGCGTCGGCGCCGGTGGCGCGGGCATCGGCCGCCTCCTGCAGCGTGGTGACGGTGACCAGGACGGTGGCGCCGGCGTCGTGCAGGGCAGACACCATGTCGGGGCGGGGCAGGCCGAAGGTGAAGGACACGACCGGGACGCGTTCCTCGACCGCGACGGCGACCTTGGCCTCCCAGGCGTCGTCGTCGTGGACCGGGTCGCCGAGCTCGACACCGGCCCTCCTCGCGTCCTCCCGCAGCTCGTCGGCGTAGCGGCGGACGGCCTGCTCATCGCCGGGTGGGCCGGGGACGAAGACGTTGAGCCCGAACCGGCGGCCGGTCAGGGCGCGCGTGGCCCGGATGTCGTCGCGCACCGCGTCCGGCGTCCTGTAGCCGGCGGCGAGGGAGCCGAGCCCGCCGGCCTCGCTGACCGCGGCGGCCAGCGCCGGCGTGGACGGCCCGCCGGCCATCGGCGCCTGCACGATCGGGCGGTCGAGCTCCAGCACCACGGTGTCCTCCCCTGAGCGCTCCTCGCGGGCACCCTCTCACCGCGGCGCGGGACGCCTGCGGGAGGTCAGTACGGCGGCGGCTGGGTGGTCGCCGTCAGGCCGCTGGGTGCGGTGACGGCGAGGGTGCCGTCGGGGGCGAGCGTGTGGGTCCAGCCGGCGGCTTGGTGCTTGCCGCGGTGGTGGCCGGTGCAGAAGCCGGTCAGGTTGGCCGCGGCGGTGGGTCCGAGGGGCCAGGGGGTGGCGTGGTCGAGCTCGCCTGTCTTGGGGACGGGGCGGCGGCAGCCGGGAAAGCGGCAGCGGCGGTCGCGGGCGCGCACGTGCCGGTTCAGGGCGGCGCCGGGCCGGTAGCCGTCGGTCTCGCGCGGTGCGGCCAGACCGGTGCCGGCGCGGGCGGCGCGGTGCAGCTCCGGTAGATCGGTGAGGGTGAGCAGAGCGCCGGTGAGGGCGTCGGTGACGGCGATCCGGGGCCGGTCGGCGAGCCCGCCGCCGGCGGTGCGGTGCAGCAGGTCGGCCAGGTCCAGACGGGCGTCCTCGGTCGTGGCGGCCAGGGCGGTGATCGCGTCAGCCGCCGCGGTCACGCGGCCGGCCGGACTGTCGGCCCAGGCGGTCTCATCGCTCGCGTCGGCGCGCTCGGCGGTGGCCACCAGGCAGCGGGCGTGGCCGACCGCCTCCTGCGCGGCGAGCAGCGCGGAACCGGCAGCGGTCACCGCCTCGTCGGCGCGCGCCCACCACCCGTCGGGCACAGGTTCTCGTGCCGGCGGGGTGTGGGAGCCGGGATCGGCCGGATCATCGTGGTCGGGGTCGAGGTCGTCCCACGGTGGTGGCCATCCCGGTGGTGGCCCGGGGTCGTCATCGTGGGCGGGGTCGAGGTCGGCGTAGAGCTCACCGGTGGCGACGCGGCGTTCGATCTGCGCCCACCAGGCGGCGTCGGCCTCCATCTCGGCGACGTGCTGGGCGATGACGGCGTCGCTCAGGCCGCGCAGCGGGTCCTCGCCCTTGACGAGGCTCACGCTACCGGTGGCGGTTGCGGTTCCGGCGCTGTCGTCCGTGGTCCCGGCGTCCGGGGTCGTCTCGCCCGCGGATGCCGGCGCGGTGGTCCCCTCGTCCTCCGACGCGGCGCGGGCGTCGGAGGAATTGGCGTCCACGGCGGCGGTGCCGGCGGGCGCGGTGCCGGCGGCCTCGTCGGCACCGGTGCCCCCGGCGGGTGCCGAGGCGTCCTCGGCGACGGTGACTCGTGCGCCGGTGAGGGCGGCGAGCAGAGCGCGCACCACTTCGGCGGGGACGACCTGGCCGTCGATCTCGCACGGCTGGTCCCCACCGAGCAGCGCCCCCACGGGGGCGACCACGGTGAGGACCACCTGCACCGGGGACAGCCCGTTCTGCCCGGGACGGAGCACCAGGTCGAGCAGCGCGTCGGCCATCTTCTGACCGCGGGTGCGGCCGTCGTCCGGGAGGGCGTCGGCGTAGGCACCGAGCGCGGCCATCAGCGCTGCGGCCTCCGGGGTGGTCAGCAGCGCGGTGACCACGGCCATCCCGTCGCAGCTGTCGGGGCGGCAGGACAGCCCGCGCCGCTTCACCGCCCGCGCCAGGTCGTCGGCCGCGGAGCGGGCCTTCCGCTTGAGCACCTCGCGGCGGGCCTTGTCCCGCAGCTGCGCCGGCGTGCACACCGTCCCGCGCCGGGCGGCCCACGCCAGCAGGTCCCGCTCCAGCGCCGCGCGCACGGTGTCGTCGGCGACCGACGCGACGTGATCCACCAGCGCGCTCACGTGACCGGCGTGCACCGCCCCGGACTCCAGCGCATCCAGCGTCGCCGGCAGCCGGTGCACCAGGGTCAGCGACCGCACCAGCAGCGCCTCGGCCGCGGTCGCGGTCAGCGACAGCGCCACGCACAGCTCCTGGGTGGCCCACTCGCTCACCGACCGCAGCAGCTCCGGCCGCACCGCCCACCGCTCGGCCGCCATCGCCCCCCGCGTCCCCTGCGGCCGATCGGCCGACGCCGGACGGGACAGCGCGAACGCCGCCACCGCCCGGTAGCGCAGCGCCGACTGCCGCGACACCTCACGATCCGCGGCCTGCACCAGCCCCAGCGGACCCCGCGCCCACCCGACCGGCGGCGCGGGCGCCGCGGCGGTCAGCACGTCGTCCACACCCCGGAACCTACGGGCCACCACCGACAGAAAGCGCAGGTCAGAGGCGGTGGACCGTCACCTGATCGGGTGACACGCCGAAACGAGACGCCGACGTCCAGATCCCCCCGTTTGCCGGGCGACGACCAGCGGGCACCGACCACCCCATGGACGCCGACATCAGGCTCACGGTGGACGGCGAGCTGCACGAGCTCACCGTGGACACCCGCACCACCCTGCTCGACCTCCTGCGCGAGCGGCTCGGCAACACCAGCCCGAAGAAGGGCTGCGACCACGGCCAGTGCGGCGCCTGCACGGTGATCCTCGACGGCGAGCGCGCCCTGCTCTGCCTCGCCCTCGCCGTCGCCCACGACGGCGCGGAGATCACGACGGCGGACGGCCTGGCGCCCGAGGGCGAGCTCCACCCGGTGCAGCAGGCCTTCCTCGACCACGACGCCTTCCAGTGCGGCTACTGCACGCCCGGTCAGGTCTGCTCCGCCGTGGGCCTGCTCCGCGAGGTCGACCGCGGCTGGCCCAGCCACGTCACCGAGGACCTCACCGGTGACCCCGACCTCAGCGACGCCGAGGTGAGCGAGCGGATGAGCGGCAACCTGTGCCGCTGCGCCGCCTACGCGAACATCACCCCGGCGGTGCGGCAGGCCGGCGGTGCCCGGTGAAGCCGTTCGCCTTCGCCCGCCCGGGCGACGTCGCCGAGGCCGTCCGCGAGGTGGCCGCCGAGCCCGGCGCCGTCTTCCTCGGCGGCGGCACCAACCTCGTCGACCACCTCAAGCTCGGCGTGGCCCGGCCCGACCTGGTGGTCGACGTCCGCACCCTCACGTCGCGGGAGATCACCGACACCGACGACGGCGGCCTGCTGGTGGGCGCCGCCGTCAGCAACAGCGAGCTCGCCGCCGACCGCCGGGTCCGCGAGCGGTACCCCGTCCTGACCCAGGCACTGCTCGCCGGCGCGAACGGGCAGCTGCGCAACCTGGCCACCGTCGGCGGCAACCCGCTGCAGCGCACCCGCTGCGTCTACTTCCAGGACGTCACCACCGCCTGCAACAAGCGCGAGCCCGGCAGCGGCTGCTCGGCCGTCGGCGGCTACACCCGTTACCACGCCGTCCTCGGGGTCCCGGCCGCGCTGCCCGACGCCACCGCGCCGGAGACGTGCATCGCCACGCACCCCTCCGACATGGCCGTGGCGCTGGCCGCCCTCGACGCCGTCGTCCACGTCCTCGGCCCGCAGGGCGCGCGCACGCTGCCCTTCCGCGAGCTGCACCGGCTCCCCGGCGACGACCCGAGCCGCGACACCGTCCTCGGCCACGGCGACCTCGTCACCGCGATCGAGCTCCCGCCGCTGCCGATGGCCGCCCGCTCGGCCTACCGCAAGGTCCGCGACCGCGCGTCCTACGCCTTCGCGCTGATCTCGGTCGCGGCCGCGCTCGACCTCGACGGCGACACCGTCCGCGACGTGCGCCTCGCCCTCGGCGGCGTCGCGCACGTCCCCTGGCGCGCCACCCGCGCCGAGGGGGTGCTGCGCGGCGGCCCCGCCACCGAGCACGCCTTCCGCGCCGCCGCCGAGGCCGAGCTCGCCGCCGCCCAGCCGCAGCCCGGCGTCGACGGCGGCAACGGCTTCAAGATCCCGCTGCTCACCCGCACGATCACCGCCACCCTGCGCGGCCTGACCGAGGGAGCCACCTCGTGACCGACCTCCTGGAGCCCCGCGCGATGGGCCGCGACCTGGTCCGCCGCGACGGCGTCCAGAAGGTCCGCGGCACCGCCACCTACGCCTACGAGACGCCGGTCGAGTCGCCGGCGTTCTGCCACCCGGTGCAGGCCACCGTGGCCCGCGGGCGGATCACCGGCCTCGACACCTCCGCCGCCGAGGCGCTCGCCGGCGTCCTCGCCGTGCTCACCCACCAGAACGCCGAGCGGCTGGCCTCCACCGACGACGCCGAGCTGGCCGTGCTGCAGTCCCCCGACGTCGCCTTCCGCGGCCAGGTGGTGGGCGTCGTCGTCGCCGAGACCTCCGAGCTGGCCCGGCAGGGCGCCGACCTCGTCGTCGTCACCTACGCCGAGCAGGAGCACGACAGCGCGCTCACGGTGGACCACCCCGGCCTCTACGCCCCGGAGAAGGTCAACCCGTCCTACGACACCGACGTCGTCCAGGGCGACGTCGATGCCGAGCTCGCCGCCAGCGCGGTCGTCGTCCGGCAGACCTACGCGACGGCGATGGTGCACAACAACCCGCTCGAGCCGCACGCCTCCACGGCGCTGTGGAACGGCTCCTCGCTCACGCTGTGGGACTCCACCCAGGGCGTACACCCCGACCGGAAGGCCGTGTGCACGGTCTTCGGACTGGAGGAGGAGCAGGTCCGGGTCGTGTGCCCGTACGTCGGCGGCGGCTTCGGCTCCAAGGGCACCCCGCACGCCAACGTCGTCCTGGTGACCATGGCCGCCCGCGCGCTGCCCGGCCGCCCGGTGAAGCTCGCGCTGACCAGGCAGCAGATGTTCAGCCTCGCCGGCTACCGGACGCCGACGATCCAGACGATGCAGCTCGGCGCCGACCGCGACGGCCGCATCCGCGCGCTGACCCTCGACGTCGTCGAGCAGACCTCCCGGATCAAGGAGTTCGCCGAACAGACCGGCGTGCCCGCCCGGATGATGTACACCGCGAACGCCCGGCGGACGACGCACCGGCTGGCCGCGCTCGACGTCCCGGTGCCCTCCTGGTTCCGCGCGCCCGGCGAGTGCCCCGGCATGTTCGGCCCCGAGGTCGCGATGGACGAGCTGGCGCACGAGCTCGGCATCGACCCGGTCGAGCTGCGTGTCCGCAACGACCCCGAGCGCGACCCGGAGACCGGGCAGCCGTGGTCGAGCCGGCACCTGGTCGAGTGCCTGCGCGAAGGGGCCGAGCGCTTCGGCTGGGCCGGGCGCGACCCGCGGCCGGGCGTGCGCCGCGAGGGCCGGTGGCTGGTCGGCACCGGCGTCGCGTCGTCGGTGTACCCGACCATGCGCCAGGCGCAGTCGACCGCGACCGTGCGCTTCGAGGACGGCCGCTACGTCGTCGAGATCGGCGCCGCCGACCTCGGCACCGGCGCCTGGACGGTGCTGCCGCAGATCGCCGCCGACGCGCTCGGGGCCGACGTCGACGACGTCGAGGTGCGCATCGGCGACACCCGCTACCCCATCGCCTCGGTCGCCGGCGGCTCGTCGGGCACGAACACGTGGGGCTCGGCGATCGCCGTGGCGGCGCGGGAGTTCCGCGGCAAGTTCGGCGCCGACCCGCACGACGGCGACGAGGCGTCGGGCCAGGTGGACCAGGCCGACAGCGACGACGAGCACGCCAGCTACGCGTTCGGCGCCCAGTTCGTGGAGGCGCGGGTCGACGTCGACACCGGCGAGGTCCGGGTGCCGCGGCTGCTCGGCGTCTTCGCCTGCGGGCGGATCCTCAACCCGCGCACCGCCCGCTCGCAGTTCATCGGCGGCATGACCATGGGCCTGTCCATGGCGCTGCACGAGAACAGCGTCTGGGACCCGCGCATCGGCCAGGTGGCCAACCACGACCTCGCCGAGTACCACGTCACGGTCAACGCCGACGTCGGAGACGTGCAGGCGCACTGGCTCGACGAGGACGACCCGTACGTCAACGTCATGGGCGCCAAGGGCATCGGCGAGATCGGCATCGTCGGGACGGCGGCCGCGGTGTCCAACGCCGTCTGGCACGCCACGGGGGTGCGGGTGCGGCACCTGCCGGTCACCCTCGACCGGCTGCTGACCGCGCTCCCCTGAGCCATCATCGACCGGTGGCCGCCAGGGACCTGCAGGACCTCCTCCGACGCCGGCTGTGGGAGCTCGGCGAGACCGTGCACGAGGCCTCCCGCCGCGCCCGCGGCGCGGTGGGTCCCGAGGTGCTCGAGCGGCTCGCGCACGCCCGCGGCTGGGCGCTGATCAGCCCGTGGATGGCGACGCAGCTCGCGCGCGCCCTCGACGTGCCGGAGAACCGGGTGCGCCGCGCCGCGGGCCTGCCCGAGGTGGCCGACCCGCGCACCGACGTACCCACCGGGCCGCACCTGCGGCTGGTCCACGGCGGCGGCTCCCGCCCCGGGACGGGTGAGGCCGCCGGGACGTGACGGACCGGTCCGGCAGGCGTGTGAGGAGCGCCACGCCGCGACCGCGCCACATCGCGAAACCGCAGGTCAGCCGCGCGTGGACCGCCGCGTATACGACGTCCTCGCGGAGGCACGCGGGAGGTGGCCGGTCGGGCGTGTCTCGCGGACGCCAGGCAGGATGGACCCCGAGATGGCGAGCGCAGCACGGGCCGGGGCGGTCGCCCCGCAGACGACCAGCCGACCGCTCCGGGCATGGCAGCAGGCCGCCCTCGAGCGCTACGAGGACGCATCCCCGAAGGACTTCCTCGTCACCGCGACCCCGGGTGCGGGCAAGACGACCTTCGCCCTGACGCTGGCCGCGCGGCTGCTGCAGCGGCGCGAGGTCGCCCGCGTGATCGTCGTCTGCCCCACCGACCACCTGCGGCTGCAGTGGGCCGACGCCGCCGACCGGCTCGGCATCGTGCTCGACCCCGGGCTGACCAACGCCGTCGGCCCGGTCCGCGCCGGCACCCAGGGCTACGTGACGACGTACGCGCAGGTGGCGGGCAAGCCGATGCTGCACGCGGCGCGCGCCACCGCCGTCAAGACGCTGGTGATCCTCGACGAGGTCCACCACGCCGGCGACGGCCTGTCCTGGGGCGAGGCGATCGAGGAGGCCTACGGCTTCGCCGCCCGCCGTCTCTGCCTGACCGGGACGCCGTTCCGCACCAAGCCCGACGAGCGGATCCCCTTCGTGCGCTACGAGGAGGACGGCTTCGAGGGCGACTCGGCCGAGGGCGCCGGGCTGGTCAGCCGCGCCGACTACACCTACGGCTACAAGGAGGCGCTGGCCGACAACGTCGTCCGCCCCGTCGTCTTCGCCGCCTACACCGGCACCGCGCGCTGGCGGAACTCCGCCGGCGAGGTCGTCGCCGCGTCGCTGTCGGAGGCCGGCACCCGCTCGGTGGAGATGGCCGCCTGGCGCACCGCGCTGGACCCCAAGGGCCAGTGGGTGCCGCACGTCATCGCCGCCATGGACGACCGGATCACCCACCTGCGCGAGGAGGGCGGCATGCCCGACGCCGCCGGGCTGATCCTCGCCAGCGACCAGGACGACGCCCGCGCCTACGCCAAGATCGTCCGCCGGGTGACCGGCAAGGCGCCCGAGCTGATCCTCTCCGACGACCCAAAGGCGTCGAAGAAGATCGAGCGGTTCGCCACCGGCTCGGCGCGGATCGCCGTCTGCGTCCGGATGATCTCCGAGGGCGTCGACGTCCCGCGCGCCGCCGTCCTCGCCTGGATGACCTCCTACCGGACGCCGCTGTTCTTCGCCCAGGCCGTCGGCCGCGTCGTCCGGTCGCGGGCCTCGCACGAGACCGCCACCGTGTTCCTCCCCGCCGTCCGGCCGCTGCTCGGCCTGGCCGCGTCGATGGAGAAGGAACGCAACCACGTCATGCCGCCGCCGAAGGCGCAGGACCCGGAGGCGCTCGACCTCGACCCGCTGCCGCCCAAGGAGCGCGAGACGGTCGGGCTCAAGCAGTGGGAGGCGCTCGAGGCCGACGCCCGCTTCGCGCACGTGCTGCACGGCGGGACGGCCCACACCGGCTCCGACGGCTCGGTCTCCGTGGCGCCCGAGGACGAGGACTTCCTCGGCATCCCGGGCCTGCTCACCGCCGAGCAGACGGCGTCGCTGCTGGCCCGCCGCGACGACGAGCTGCGGCTGCGGATCGCCCAGCGGGTGCACGACGACGACACCGGAGAGCTGCCGCTCGTCGAGGACCACCCCGACGAGGACGAGGCCGGCCGCTCCTGGCGCGACGCCGCCGAGCTGCGGCGGGAGGTCAACCGGCTGGTCGCCCGCGTCGCGGCGAAGACGTCGCGGCCGCACGGGGTGGTGCACACGGAGCTGCGCAAGTCCGTGCCCGGCCCGCCGTCGGCCTCGGCGTCGGTCGAGGTGCTGCGCGCCCGCCGGGAACGCCTCCGCACCATGCTGTGACACGGCGGTCCTCCGGACCGCACCGCGGCCAGGAGCCGTCCCCCACCCGGGCAGAGCCCAGCCGGCCGCTCGTCGGGGACCCTCCGGGCCCCGCTCCTCCCGGACCACGCACTCAGGAGACGGGTAGCAGACCTCTCGACGCCGCGACGGCGACGGCCTCCGTGCGGGAGCCGGCGCCGAGCTTGGCCAGGATGTTGCTCACGTGCACGCTGGCGGTCTTCTCGCTGATGAAGAGCTCGCGGCCGATCTGCCGGTTGGTGCGGCCGCGGGCGAGCAGCGCCAGCACCTCCGTCTCGCGCGGGGTGAACACCGCCGCCACGTCGACCACCCGGCCGGCGCCGGGCAGCTCGAAGCGGGCCCGGCGGGCCAGCGCGGTCACCGCGTCGAGCAGCGGCGCCGCGCCCAGCGAGCGGGCGGTCGCGGCCGCCTCGGTCAGCGGCGCGAGCGCGGCGTCGCGGTCCCCGGCCGCCACCAGCGCCTCCGCCAGCCGCCACCGGCAGCGGGCCTCCTCGTAGACGTGCCCGTACCCGAAGGCCTCGACGGCGGCCGCCCACAGCGCCGGCTCCGCCCGGCCGGCCAGCCGCGCGGCCTCGGCCTCCATCCGCGCCAGCCACGCCGTCGCCTCGACGCCGTGCGGGCCGACGGCGCGCGTGTGGTCCTCGACCGCCTCGCGGCCCAGCGCGAGCAGCGCCTCCCCCGCCGCCGTCCACTCCGCCTCGGCGGCCGCGTCCCCGGCGAGCCGGGCCGCGGCGGCGGCGTCGCCCACCGGGGCCAGCGCCGTGGTGACCAGCCGGAGGACGGCGAGCCGCTCCGGGCCCCACAGCCGCCGGAGCGCGGCGTCGGCGTCGGTGGCGGCGCGCACCGCGGTGGCCGGGTCCGCGGTCCAGGCGGCGTGGTCGATCTCGGCGCCCGCGGTGGCCAGGAGCAGCAGCACGTGCGCGTCGAGCCGGCCGACGAGCCCGCGCGCCCAGGCGATCCGCTCGGCCGCCACCGGGTCCCCGCGGCCGACCTGCACCAGCAGCCCCGCCGCCCGCACGTGCGCGGCCATCTCCGGCATCCGGGCCAGCCGGTCGGCCAGCGCCAGGCTGCCGTCCCAGTCGCCGCGGACGTAGCGCGACACGACGCCCAGGTGACGCAGCTCGGCGGCGTAGAACGACCACTCGACGCCGAGCTCGCGTGCCCGCGCCAGCCCGACGTCGCTCCAGCGCAGCGTCTCCTCCGACGCCCCGGCCTCGTAGGCGACGATCGCCAGGTTGAACAGCACCCGCATCTCGACGTCGGGGTCGCCGGAGCGGCGGGCCCGCACCAGGGCCTCCTCCAGCCGCGCCGGCAGCTCGTCGCCGCCGTGCGAGCGGGCCAGCGACACCGCGACGTCGGCCCAGGCGCTGTCGAGACCCAGCGCGTCGGCCGAGGCCAGCGCCTCCTCGGCGGCCGCGTCGCCCTCCTCGCGGCGGCCCACCTCGTAGCAGGCCCGCGCGTGGGTGGCCGCCGCCCAGGTCCGCGCCAGCGACGGCGGGTCGGCCGGCACCAGCGCCATCGCCGCCGACGTCTCGCGCACCGCGGCGGCCTGGTCCTCGATGCGGGCCAGCGCCTGGGCCAGCGTGTAGTGCACCTTGGCCCGCATCACCGGGTCGCCGTCGGGCCCGAGGACGTCCTGGGCCGCGCGCAGCAGCGCCACCGCCCGGTGCAGCTCGCCGCTGCGGCGGGCGGCGGCCGAGGTCTGCTTGAGCAGCTCCACCTGGCTGCGTCCCGCCCGGGCGGCGGCGTCCGGGACGGCCGGCCACAGCGCGAGCGCGGCCTCCAGGTGCTGCAGCCGCTCGGCCGGGGCGCCGGCGCGCCCCGCCTCGTCCGCGGCCTCCAGCGACGCCTCCAGGGCGCCGGGCAGGTCGTTGCTCTCCTGCAGGTGGTGGGCGCGCTCGGCCGCCGTGCCCGCGCCCGGGACGGCGGCCAGGTGCGCGGCCACGGCGGCGTGCAGCCGCACCCGCTCGCCGGGCAGCAGGTCGGCCAGCACGGCCTCGCGCAGCAGCGCGTGCCGGAAGCGGTAGGCGCCGTCGGGGTCGACGACGAGCAGGTGCGAGTGCACGGCCTCGGCCAGCGCCCGCTCGAGGTCGCCGTCGGACGGGCCGCCGACGGCGGACAGCAGTTCGTGCCGCACCCGCCGCCCGGCCACCGCGACCCCGCGCAGCACCTGCTGGGCGGCCGGGGACAGCTGCTCCACGCGGGCGAGCAGGACGTCGGTGAGCGCCCACGGCAGGGTCTCGCCCGCCAGGCCCGCGGCGAGCAGCTCCTCGGCGTAGAAGGCGTTGCCCTCGGCGCGGGCCACGACGTCGTCCACGGTGCGGTCGTCCACGCCGGCGGCCAGGCCGCGCACGAGCTCCTCGACGGCGGCGTCGGGCAGCGGGCCCAGGTCGAGCCGCTCGACGCCGGGCAGCCGCACCAGCTCGGCCAGCAGGGGGCGCAGCGGGTGGCGGCGGTGCAGGTCGTCGGAGCGGTAGGAGGCGACGACGGCGACCGGCTCGTCGTCCAGGCGGGCGAGCAGGTAGCGCAGCAGGTCGCGGCTGGAGCGGTCGGCCCAGTGCAGGTCCTCCAGCAGCACCAGCACCGGCGCCTGGGCAGCCAGCGACGCCAGCGCCGCCGCGACCGCCTCGAACAGCTGCAGCCGGCCGTCGTCGACCGGCGGGCGCAGCGCGCGCACCGCGGCGTCGAGGTCGGCACCGTCGGACTCGGCGGCCCGCGCCCGCGCGGCGAACAGCCCGGCGGCGCCCTCGCCCAGCTCGGCGGCCACGGGGCGCAGCAGGTCGACGAAGGGCAGGTAGGGCAGGCCCACCTCGCCGAGGTCGACGCAGTGCCCGGTGAGCACGCGCAGGCCGCGGCCGGCGGCCCGGGCGGCCAGCTCGTCGAGCAGCCGCGACTTGCCGACGCCCGCGTCGCCGGCCACCAGCACCGCCGAGCCGCGCCCGGCCACCGCGCGGTCGACGGCGGACTCCAGCGCGGCGATCTCCCGCGCGCGGCCCACCAGGGGTCGGTCCTCCCACCGCGGCACGTCGCCGATCGTGGCACGCACCGCGGACAGGACGGGCCGGCCCCGCTCCCGGGCCGCCCGCGCGGGGGACCTCAGGCCGCCCGCCGGGTGCGCCGCAGCCGCCAGGGGCCGCGCCGGGTGCGGGTGTTGTGCCCGATCGCCTGCAGCACCTCGCGCCGGTAGGCCAGCTCCGCCTCGAGCCCGGGGTTGGGGTAGATGCTCACGGCCGTCTCCTCGTGTCGTCGTCCCGTGTGGACGGCGACCACGGTCGGCCTGAGGCGGCACCCCGGGCATCGGTCGACCGGGCAGTCCTCGGGGTGCGAGGGGACCTGAGTGCGCCTGAGGGGACCTCAGACGCACTCAGACGGGCCTCAGCGCAGCTCGGTGCCCTTCGTCTCGGGCAGCGTGAGGATGCCGAGGAAGGCGACGACGGCGGCGCCCGCGACGTACCAGAAGAAGACCGTCGGCATGTCCCGGCCGGAGAGGAACGTGATCAGCAGCGGCGCCGTGCCGCCGAACAGCGCGACCGTCGTGTTGTACCAGGCGCCGATGCCGGTGGCCCGCAGCTCCGTGGGGAACAGCTCGCTCATGATCGCCGGCGCGAGCGAGGCCATCGCCGCGTACAGGCCCAGGCCGACGCAGAAGACCACGATCAGCGAGAACAGGTCGTCGCGGACCAGGTAGGACAGCGGGACGACGAGCACCGCCGTCGCCGCCGACCAGGCGAGCAGCACGGGCTTGCGCCCGACCCGGTCCGACAGCGCGCCGTAGGGGTAGCAGAGCCCGATGAACAGGGCCGTGCCGATGGAGAGCGCGATGAAGACGTCGTTGCCGTCGGCGCCCCGGAAGTCGATGGCGAAGGGCGTCAGGGCGCTGAAGAAGGTGTAGTAGCTCAGCGTCGACAGCAGCGTGAACGCGCACAGCTGCAGCACCGACCGCGGGTGCTCCTTGACCGTGCGCAGCAGCGGGTTCGTCGTCGCGCGCGCCTTCTCCGCGTTCTCCTCGAAGCTCTCGCTCTCCGTGAGGGAGCGGCGCAGCCACAGGCCGACGAAGCCGAGCAGCCCACCGACGGCGAAGGCGATCCGCCAGCCGTAGGACTCCAGCTGCGCGTCGTCGAGCACACCGGTGAGCAGCACGCCGAGCAGCGAGGCGAGCAGCAGCGCCGACCCGGTGGAGATGTAGAAGAACGCCGAGTACCGGCCGCGGCGCTCGGGCGGGGCGATCTCGGCGAGGTAGGCCGAGGCACCCGACACCTCGCCGCCGAGGCTGAGGCCCTGGGCGATGCGCGCGAGCAGCAGCAGGATCGGCGCGAACCACCCGACCTGCTCGTAGGTGGGCAGGACGGCGATCACCAGCGAGCCGCCGGCCATCAGCAGGATGGTCAGGAGCATGCCGGCCTTGCGGCCGCGCAGATCGGCGAACCGGCCGATGAGCACCCCGCCCAGCGGCCGGAAGAAGAACGCCAGCGCGTAGGTCGACGCCGTCCCGAGGAGCGCCAGCGTGCGGTTCTCCGACGGGAAGAACTGCCCGGCGAAGTAGACGAGGAAGGTGGCGTACACCGTCCAGTCGAACCACTCGACCGCGTTGCCGATGCTCGCCGACACCAGCGTGCGCACCGGCAGCCGGTGCTTCTCACCCGTCTGTCCCCGCACCGTCTGCGCCATGCCCCACGACGCTAGTGAGGGACGGCACACCCGGCAGGTCGAACCCGGCGCGCGGGGTCCGGCGGCCCGGAGAAGGCTGGGGACGTGGCCGACCTCTCCCCCACCGTCTTCGTCCTCTACGGCGCCACCGGCGACCTCGCCGCGCGCATGGTGCTGCCCGCCTTCGACCAGCTCGAGCGGCGCGGGCTGCTGCCCCCGGACTGGCGGCTGGTCGGCAGCGGCCGCGGGGAGCGGTCCGACGACGACTTCCGCGGCATCGTGCGCGACGCCCTCGCCGAGCACGGCGACGGCGAGCCCGCCGACGGCCTGCTCGACCGGCTGCGCTTCGCCGGCGGCGGGTTCACCCCCGACGACCCGGGACAGCTGGCCGATGCCGTCGCCGCGGCCCGCGAGGAGCTCGGCGACGACGCCCAGCTCGTGCACTACCTCGCCGTCCCGCCCGGCGCGTTCGAGGGCATCACCCGCGCGCTCGACGCCCACGGTCTCGCCGAGGGCGCCCGCGTCGTCTTCGAGAAGCCCTACGGCACCTCCCCCGACGCGTTCCGCGAGCTCGACGAGCTGGTGCACTCCGTCCTCGACGAGGAGCAGGTCTTCCGCATCGACCACTTCCTCGGCAAGGAGGGCACCCAGGACCTGCACGTCCTTCGCTTCGCGAACGGGCTGTTCGAGTCCGTGTGGAGCCGCGAGCACGTGGCGCAGGTGCAGATCGACGTCCCCGAGACCCTCGACGTCGCCGACCGCGCCGAGTTCTACGACGCCACCGGCGCCACCCTCGACATGCTGGTCACGCACCTGTTCCAGGTGGCCGCCGAGGTGGCGATGGAGCCGCCGGCCTCGCTGCGCCCCGCCGACCTGCAGGAGGCGCGGGAGGCGGTGCTCGCGGCGTTCCGGCCGCTGGCCCGCGAGGACGTCGTCCTCGGGCAGTTCGAGGGCTACCGCCACCTCGACGACGTCCCCGACGACAGCCGCACCGACACCTTCGTGGCCGCGCGGCTGTGGGTCGACACCGACCGCTGGCGCGACGTGCCGTTCCTGCTGCGCACCGGCAAGCGCATGGCTGAGGGCCACCAGCGGGTGACGCTGGTCATGAAGCGCCCCGACGGGCCGGCCGGCCCCACGCCCGGCGGCGGGAACACCGTGTCCCTGTCGCTGTCCGGCGCCGGCGAGCTGGACCTGGGCCTGGTGACCAAGCGGCCCGGCCCCGACCTGGAGATGGCGGTGGCCGAGGCGACGCTGGACCTGGGCAAGGTCGACGGCGGCGAGCCGCTGCCGGCCTACGCCTCGCTCATCCACGACGTGCTCGTGGGCGACCGGTCGCTGTTCACCACCGGCGCGGGGCTCGAGCAGGCCTGGCGGGCGGTGCGGCCGGTGCTGGAGGACCCGCCGGAGGTGCAGCCCTACGCGCCCGGCTCCTGGGGGCCGGAGGCCGCGAAGGGGCTCGCCGACCCGTGCGGGTGGGTGCTGGGGAGTTGAGGTCCGGACCGGGCTCTGGTCGCCTCGCGGCGAGTTGCACAACACGGCTCCAGGCCCCCGGCCGAGGCCGGGGCGGTAGTCCGTGGAGGCGGTATCCAATTGGCACCCGGGGACACAGAATCGCCCGGTCCGGACGACACCGAAGGTACCCCTCCCCGGGCGCCTGACACACGCCCGGCCCGATTCGCGGCGTCCGGCACCGGAGCGGGGCCGGGCCCGGGGTGCGTGCCAGACTGCCGAGCCGTGGCCGACCTGACCCCGACCGAGGCCGCCGTGCTCGACGCCGTGGACGGGGCCGCCGCCGTCGACCTCCTGTGCCGGCTGCTCGCCGTCCCCTCCGTCGGCGGCACCGCGGCCGAGTCGGAGGTGCAGCACCTCGTCGCCGCCGAGCTCGACGGGCTGGGCTGCGACGTCGACCGCTGGTCCATCGACCTCGCCGCCGCGGCGGCCGCGCCGGACGCGCCCGGCCAGGAGGTCGAGCGCGAGGAGGCGTGGGGCGTCGTCGGCACGCTGCCCGGCGCCGACGACGGCGCCCCCGCGCTGGTGCTGTGCGGGCACACCGACGTCGTCCCGACCGGCGACCGGGCGCTGTGGGACGGCGACCCGTTCATCCCGCGCCTGGTCGGCGGGGACGTGCTCGGGCGCGGCGCCTGCGACATGAAGGGCGGGGTCGCCGCGTCGCTGGCCGCGCTGGCCGCCGTCCGGGCGGCGGGCGTGCGGCTGCGCCGGCCCGTGGCGCTGCACAGCGTCGTCGGCGAGGAGGACGGCGGCCTCGGCGCCTGGGCGACGCTCGCCCGCGGGCACCGCGGCGACGCCTGCGTCATCCCCGAGCCCACCGATGGCGCGCTGGTCACCGCCGCGGCCGGGGCGCTCACCTTCCGGCTGGAGGTGCCCGGCCTCGCCGCGCACGCCGCGATGCGCGACCGCGGGGTGAGCGCGGTGGAGCTGTTCGCCGAGGTCCACGCCGACCTGCGGGCGTTCGAGACCGAGCGGCAGCGCGACGCCGACCCGCGCTTCGCCGGCGAGCGGTACCCGTACGGGCTGTCGATCGGCACCGTGCGCGCCGGCGACTGGGCCTCCACCGTGCCCGACCGGCTGGTCGCCGAGGGCCGCTACGGCGTGCGGCTGGGCGAGACGCCGGCCGCGGCCCGGGCGGCGTTCGAGGCGCGGGTCGCCGGCCTCTGCGCCGGGCACCCGTGGCTGGCCGCGCACCCGGTGCGGGTGACCTGGACCGGCGGCGCCTTCGCGCCCGGCGAGCTGCCGCCCGGCGACGCGCTGCTCGCCGACGTGCGCGGCGCGGTGGTCGACGCCGGGGGCCGGGAGCCCGCCGAGCGGGCCGTCAACGCCGGCACCGACCTGCGCCTGTACGCCGCCGCCGGCATCCCCGCCCTGCACCTGGGCCCGGGCGACCTGCACCTGGCCCACGGCCCGGCCGAGCGGGTGCCGGTGGCCGAGGTGACGGCGGTGGCGCGGGCACTCGCGCTGCTCACCGTGCGCCGCTGCGGGGTCGCGTGATCGGCCAGGCGGACTTCGCCGCGCTCACCGGCGACTCCCCCGCCGCGCGCGACGAGTGGGCCGCCGTCGTCGCCGCCTGGGGCGAGCCGCACCGCCGCTACCACGACCTGCGCCACCTGGCCGCCGTCGTCGGGCTGGTCGGCGAGCTGGGCGCGGCCGCCGCCGACCCGGTCGCCGTCACGCTGGCCGCCTGGTACCACGACGTCGTCTACGACCCCCGCCGCGGCGACAACGAGCGGGCCAGCGCCGACCGGGCGCGGGCGGGCCTCGCCGGGCTGGTGCCGGAGGCGCGGCTGGCCGAGGTGGAGCGGCTCGTGCTGCTCACCGCCGGGCACGCCGCCGAGCCGGGCGACGCGAACGGGGCGGTGCTGTGCGACGCCGACCTCGCCGTGCTGGCCGGCCCGCCGGAGGCCTACGCCGCCTACGCGTCGGCCGTCCGCGAGGAGTACGGCCACCTGGCCGACGACGTCTTCACCGCCGGGCGCATCGCCGTGCTGGAGTCACTGCTGCAGCTGCCCGCGCTCTACCGGCTGCCGGGCACCCGGGAGTGGGAGCCGCGGGCGCGGGCCAACCTGGCCGCCGAGCTCAGCCTGCTGCGCGGTCGCGCTTCCTGACCCGCAGGCCCGCCGCCGTCAGCCGGGCGAGCAGCTCGCGGGCGCCCACCGGCTCCGCGCCCGCGGCCACCGCGACGTCGTAGAGGTCCTCGGGGACGTCGTAGTGGTCGCCCTGGAACGCCCGCCGCGGGATGCCGAGCTCGGCGGCGACGAACGCGTGCAGCTCCTCGTGCGAGACGTCGCTGACCAGGTGGGACCACCGGCGGCCGCGCCACGGCCAGACGGGGCTGTCGATGAGCACGGCCACGGGCGCAGTCTGCCCTCCGGCTACGGTCGTCGCCGTGGGCAACGAGATCCGCTGGGGCGTCGTCGGGCCGGGGCGCATCGCGCAGAGCGTGATGGGCGACTTCGGGCACGTGGAGGGGGCGCGGCCGGTGGCCGTGGCGTCCCGCTCGGCCGACCGGGCGCAGGCGTTCGCGCAGCAGCACGGGCTCGAGCGGGCCTACGGCTCCTACGCCGAGCTCGTCGCCGACCCCGACGTCGACGTCCTCTACCTCGCCACCCCCCACCCGCAGCACCACGCGGTGGCGCTCGCGGCGATCGAGGCCGGCAAGGCGCTGCTGGTGGAGAAGGCGTTCACCGCGACGACGGCCGGCGCGCGGGAGGTCGTCGACGCCGCCCGGGCCAACGGCGTGTTCGTCATGGAGGCGATGTGGACCCGCTTCCAGCCGGCCGTCGTCCGGATGCGGGAGCTCATCGCCGACGACGCCATCGGCGAGGTGCGCTCCGTGCAGGCCGACCTCGGCGTCGACCGCGCCTACGACCCCGCCGACCGGCTGTTCGCCCTCGAGCTCGGCGGGGGCGCGCTGCTCGACCTCGGCGTCTACGTCGTCTCGTTCGCCCAGATGCTGCTCGGCGCCCCCGACCGGGTCACCGCCGCCGGGTCCACGTTCCCCACCGGCGCCGACGCCGAGGCCGCCCTGCTGCTGAGCTACGACGACGGCCGCAGCGCCACGCTGACCACCTCGCTGCGCTACCCGACGCCCGGGCAGGCGCGGGTGTTCGGCACCGGCGGCTGGATCGACGTCCTCCCCCGTTTCCACCACCCGGCCACGATCGTGCTGCACCGCACCGGCGCCGACGCGGAGGAGATCACCCTCCCGCCGGCGGGCACCGGCTACTCCCACGAGCTGGCCGAGGTGACGCGGTGCCTGCAGGAGGGCCGCACCGAGAGCGCCGTCATGCCGCTGGCCGACACCCTCGCCGTGCAGGACGTCCTCGAGCAGGCGGCGCACCAGCTCGGCGTCCACCACCGCGAGGACCCGCACGCGCTGTAGATCAGGCGGCCGCCCAGGCGGTGCCGGTGGCCTGCTCGGGCGTCGGCACGCGGGTCGGCGTGCGCCCGGCCCGCCGCACCGCGCCGGCCAGGGCCACGGCGTCGACGACGGCCGCGCCGCCCGGGTCGTTGTTGAGGTAGACGAACACGTCCTCGTCGTCGGCGTAGGTCGCCGCCAGGCGCTGCGCCCACTCCTCGAGCACCGCCGGCGGGTAGCCCCAGCCGTCCGCGCCCGTGTGCAGCCGCAGGTAGCCCCAGCCGGCGGTGCGCCACAGGGGGGTGACCGGCCGCTCGGCGCGGTCGGCCCAGCACAGCGCCGCGCCGTAGCGCTCGAGCAGGTCGCGCACCTCGTCGGTCTCCCAGGTGGCGTGTCGCGGCTCGACGGCCACGCGGAGGCCCGGCGGGAAGCAGGCGAGGCAGTCGCGCAGCAGGCCGGCGTCGGCCTTGAGCGTGGGGGGCAGCTGCAGCAGGACGACGTCGAGCCGGTCGCCGAGGCCCTCGGCGTGCTGCACGAGGCGGGCCACCGGCTCCTCGGGCTCGCGCAGCCGCTTGACGTGGGTGAGGAAGCGGCTGGCCTTGACCGCCCAGCGGTAGTCGGGCGGGGTGCGCTCGCGCCAGGCGGCGAAGGTCTCGCGGGCGGGCAGCCGGTAGAAGGCGGCGTTGCTCTCGACCGTGGCGAAGTGCTGCGCGTGGTGCTCCAGCCACAGCCGCTGCGGCATGCGCTGCGGGTAGAAGCGGCCGCGCCAGTCGCGGTACTGCCACCCCGACGTCCCGATCACCACGGCCACGCCGTCGGCCTACCCTGCGCCCCCAGGGCCGACGCACCCGCCCGTTCCGAGGACCTCCGCATCGACGCCCGCGACCACCGGGCGCTCGCCGACCGGTGGTGCACCGCCACGGGCTGCGTCCGCCGCGACACCTCGCCCGACGGGACGCCGCGCGAGCGGGACCGGCCCGTGGCGATCGAGGACCCGTCCGGCGCCGGGCCGCTGATCTGGCTCAACCCGGTGCCCGAGGAGAAGTGGCCGGGAACCGCGTGCCCCTCGACGTCGTCGGCGACTCCGCGGCGGGGCAGGCCGCCGGGGCTGACCCGACACGGTCCGCAGACGCCGACAGGGGCGGCCCCGCGCGATGCGGGACCGCCCCTGCCGGGCAGTGCTGGTGTTGCTAGGAGGCTGGACTCAGAAGTCCATGCCGCCCATGCCGCCGTCGGCGCCCGGCATGGCCGGGGCGGCCTTCTCCGGCTTGTCGGCGATGACGGCCTCGGTGGTGAGGAAGAGCGCCGCGATGGAGGCGGCGTTCTGCAGCGCCGAGCGGGTGACCTTGGCCGGGTCGATGATGCCGGCCGAGACCAGGTCCACGTACTCGCCGGTGGCGGCGTTGAGGCCGTGACCCACCTCGGAGTTGCGCACCTTCTCCGCCACGACGCCGCCCTCGAGGCCGGCGTTGACGGCGATCTGCTTCAGCGGGGCCTCGAGCGCGACGCGCACGATGTTGGCACCGGTGGCCTCGTCACCCTCGAGCTCGAGCTTGTCGAACGCGACGGCGGTGGCCTGCGCCAGGGCGACGCCACCACCGGCGACGATGCCCTCCTCGACGGCGGCCTTGGCGTTGCGCACCGCGTCCTCGATGCGGTGCTTGCGCTCCTTGAGCTCGACCTCGGTCGCGGCGCCGGCCTTGATGACGGCGACGCCACCGGCCAGCTTGGCCAGGCGCTCCTGCAGCTTCTCGCGGTCGTAGTCGGAGTCCGACTTCTCGATCTCGGCGCGGATCTGGTTCACCCGGCCGGCGATCTGGTCGCTGTCGCCGGCGCCCTCGACGATCGTCGTCTCGTCCTTGGTGACGACGACCTTGCGGGCGCGGCCCAGCAGCGAGATGTCGGCGGTGTCGAGCTTGAGGCCGACCTCCTCGCTGATGACCTGGCCACCGGTGAGGATGGCGATGTCGGTCAGCATGGCCTTGCGGCGGTCGCCGAAGCCGGGGGCCTTGACGGCCAGCGACTTGAAGGTGCCGCGGATCTTGTTCACGACCAGGGTCGCGAGGGCCTCGCCCTCGACGTCCTCGGCGATGATGGCCAGCGGCTTGCCCGACTGCATGACCTTCTCCAGCAGCGGGAGCAGGTCCTTGACCGAGCTGATCTTGCTGTTGACGACGAGCACGTACGGGTCGTCGAGGACGGCCTCCATGCGCTCGGGGTCGGTGACGAAGTAGGGCGAGATGTAGCCCTTGTCGAAGCGCATGCCCTCGGTGAGCTCGAGCTCGAGGCCGAAGGTGTTGCTCTCCTCGACGGTGATGACGCCTTCCTTGCCGACCTTGTCCATCGCCTCGGCGATGAGCTCGCCGATGGCGGGGTCAGCGGCGGAGATCGACGCGGTGGCGGCGATCTGCTCCTTGGTCTCGACGTCCTTGGCGGTCGAGAGGAGGTACTCGGTGACCGAGGCGACGGCCTTCTCGATGCCCTTCTTCAGGGCCATCGGGTTCGCGCCGGCGGCGACGTTGCGCAGACCCTCGCGGACGAGCGCCTGGGCGAGCACGGTGGCGGTGGTGGTGCCGTCACCCGCGACGTCGTCGGTCTTCTTCGCGACCTCCTTGACCAGCTCGGCGCCGATCTTCTCCCAGGGGTCCTCGAGCTCGATCTCCTTGGCGATGCTCACACCGTCGTTGGTGATGGTGGGAGCGCCCCACTTCTTCTCGAGGACGACGTTGCGGCCCTTGGGGCCGAGCGTCACCTTGACGGCGTCGGCGAGGGTGTTCATGCCCCGCTCGAGGCCGCGGCGCGCCTCTTCCTCGAAGGCGATCATCTTGGCCATGTGGTGATGTCCTCCATGCATGGATCGCTGCACGGCCGGGACCGGCGCCCGCGACGGACGACACCGGCGCCGCGGACGCTCCGTCGGTCCGCGCTCCGGTGCCTCACCGTTCCGACCTGATTGGCACTCGGCACTGTCGAGTGCCAATCGGAAGTCTGGCACTCGCACCTGCCGAGTGCAAGAACGGGGGGTGGGCGCCGGGTGTTCCGCCCCGGACGGGTCAGTCCTCCCGCGGGACCTCGAGCCACGCGCCCGTGACGGGGTCCCGGCGCTCCACCAGGACCGCGGCGTCCCCGGTGGGCAGCCACACCCGGTTGAGCCCGTCGTCGTACTTCAGCTCCAGCCCCGGCCGGCGTGCCAGCACCGGCGCGTCCTCCAGGAACGTGATGCCCCAGCGCGGCACGGCCGCTCCTCTCGCGCTGCCCACCGTCCCGCCCCGGACACGACCGAGGCCCGGCCCCCTGTCGGGGACCGGGCCTCGGTGTGCGGAGCGGCGGCTCAGGCGCTCTGCCCGATCCTCGCCTTCGCGGGCTCAGGCGACGCGGACGGCGTCGGCCTGCGGGCCCTTCTCGCCCTGGACGACCTCGAAGGTCACCCGCTGGCCCTCGTCGAGGCTCTTGTAGCCGTCCATCTGGATGGCCGAGTAGTGGACGAAGACGTCCTGGCCGCCGTCGACGGCGATGAAGCCGAAGCCCTTCTCGGCGTTGAACCACTTCACGGTGCCCTGTGCCACGTGCGCTCCCACGGTCGTGCGTGCGGACGGTCCCCGTGATCCGGGGACCGGGATCCAGCTCTTCCGCCCGTGATCACGTGCGTGGAACTGACCGCGCGAGACGGTACAACAAGGAGGCCGATGCGGGGAGATCCTGCCCACACGACTCGGCCACGATCGGGTCGGGGATGTCACCCGACCGGATCGGCGCTGACCGCGACTCTACGCCTCAGGAGATGAGGCCCGCCGACCGGACCGACCGCAGCGAGGGCTCCACGCGGTGGGTGAACCCGACCACCGGCAGCAGCGGGTCGAGGGTCTTGAGGCCCTCCCCGGTGTTGAGGACGACGGTCTCCTCCGTCGGGTCGAGCCGGCCGTCCTCCACCAACTGCCGGAGCACCGCGACGGTCACGCCGCCGGCGGTCTCGGCGAAGACGCCGGTGGTGCGGGCGAGGTCGCGGATGCCCTGGACGATCTCGTCGTCGCCGACCCGGCCGACCGACCCGCCGGTGCGGCGGATGGCGTCGAGCGCGTACGGGCCGTCGGCGGGGTTGCCGATGTTCAGCGACTTCGCGATGCCGGTGGGCTTGACCGGCTTGACGACGTCCCAGCCGTTGTCGAAGGCGGTGGCGATCGGGTCGCAGCCGGCCGACTGCGCGCCGAAGACGCGCCACTCGGTGTCGGCGACGATCCCGGCCTTCACCAGCTCCCGCCAGGCCTTGTCCACCTTGGTGAGCAGCGAGCCCGACGCCATCGGGATGACCACCTGGGCCGGGATGCGCCAGCCGAGCTGCTCGGCGATCTCGTAGCCCATCGTCTTGGAGCCCTCGGCGTAGTAGGGCCGCACGTTCTGGTTGACGAAGGCGGTGTCCTCGAACTCGTCGGTCTCGGCGAGCTCGCTGGTGAGCCGGTTGACGTCGTCGTAGGAACCGTCGACGGCGACCAGCGTCTGGCCGTAGACCGCCGACTGCACGACCTTGCCGGGCTCGAGGTCGGACGGGATGAAGACGAAGGAGGGCAGGCCCACGCGGGCGGCGTGCGCGGCCACGGAGTTCGCCAGGTTGCCGGTCGAGGCGGCGGCGATCTTGCGGTAGCCCAGCCGCTTGGCGGCGGTGGCGGCGAGGCTGACCACGCGGTCCTTGAACGAGTGCGTGGGGTTGGCCGAGTCGTCCTTGACCCACAGCCCGCCGGTGATGCCGAGCTCGGCGGCGAGCCGGTCGGCGCGGACCAGCGGCGTCATGCCCGGGTCGAGCGAGACGCGGTCGGCCGGGTCCTGGCCCACGGGCAGCAGCGCGGCGTAGCGCCAGATGTTCTGCGGGCCGGCCTCGATCTGCTCGCGGGTGACGGCGGCCATGAGCTCGGGGTCGTAGTCGACCTCCAGCGGGCCGAAGCACTCGGCGCAGGCGTGCTCGGCGATGAGACCGAAGGTGGCGCCGCAGTTGCGACAGACGAGGCCGCGGGCGGGGCTGGGCGGCACGGGGCCGCCGCCAGCGGAGTCGGCCTGGAGGGCGGTGTTGGACCCGGTGGAGCTGGGAGCGGTCAGGGTCATGCGACGACTACCTCCTCATCTTCCCCGCGTCGGGCCGTCGAGCCGCGCGGGACGGAATTGGCACCTCTCGCCGCTCACGCGAGCGCGGTTGCCGGGGCTTCGTCGGGCCGTGTCCCTCTGCCCCTCTGGATGAGTGGAACGCCCCGAGTCTACCCGGGGTCCGGAGCCGCTCCCGGTCCCGGCCATGCTGGGCGTGTGGCAGCGCGCATCGTCTACACCGACCTCGACGGCACGATGGTCGGCCCTCGGGGGTCGTTCTGGCACGCCTCCGACGGCTCCCCCACCGCCGAGCCCGCGGCCGCCCTGCTCGAGCTGCACACCGCCGGGGTCGCGCTGGTGATCGTCAGCGGGCGGACCGCCGACCAGGTCACCGAGGCCGGGCGGATCTTCGCCGCCGACGGCGCGATCGCCGAGCTCGGCTCGCTCGTCACGTGGAAGGGCGGCCGGGAGCGCCACCAGCTCACCGGCGCGCTGCCCGCCGAGCACGCCGGGCGCACGCCGATGGACGTCATGGCCGAGCTCGGCGTCGTCGACGCGCTGTGCGCCGCCCACCCGGGCCGGCTGGAGTGGCACGCGCCCTGGCACACCACGCACGAGGGCGACGCGCTGCTGCGCGGCTACGTCGACCCGGTCGCCGTCGACGCCTGGCTCGCCGAGCGCGGCCTGGGCTGGCTCACGCTCAAGGACAACGGCGCCATCCCGGCGACGGCGAAGCTGGACCTCGCGCCCGAGGGGCAGCTGGCGCGGGTCTACCACCTGATGCCGCGCGGCATCTCCAAGGGCGAGGCGATCGCCTGGGACCTCGAGCGGCGCGGCGTCGACCCCGCCGACGCGGTCGCGATCGGCGACAGCGCCAGCGACCTGGAGATGGCGCCCGCCGTCGGCCGGCTGTGGATCACCGCGAACGGCGCCGAGGTCGAGGGCATGGAGGCGATGCTGGCCGCCGTCCCCAACGCGTCGGTGACCGACGAGGCGATGGGCGTCGGCTGGGCCCAGGCGGTGCGGGCCTCGCTCTAGCTCGTCACGTCCCGCCGGGAGAAGGAGCGGAACGCCAGGGCGGTGAACACCGCGGCGTAGACCAGCGACTGGATGACACCGCGGAACAGGTCGGAGGAGTCGACCGGCGTCTGCAACAGGTCGGTCCAGGCGAACTCCTCCGCCGTGGGGAACCAGTCGCGGATGGCGCCGAGCTGCTCGACCTGGTCGAGGATCGCGAACACGACCATCGTGAACACCGCCCCGCCGACGGCGGCCAGCGGCGCGTCGGTGACCGTGGACAGCCAGAACGCGAGCGCGCCGACGACGAGCAGGTGCACGGCGAGGTAGCCGAGCATCCCGGCCAGCCGGAGCAGGCCCTCGCCCTGCGACAGGGTGACCCCGATCGGCGTGCGGATGTCGTCGAAGCCGAACGCGATGCCGCCGGCCACGACGGCGACGACGGCCAGGGTGAGCAGCGCGAGCACGGACAGCACGAGCGCGGCCGTCCACTTCTGCCGGAGCAGCCGCATCCGCGGCACCGGGGTGGCCAACGTGTACCGCAGCGACCCCCACTGCGCCTCGCTGGCCACGGTGTCGCCGAAGAACAGCGCGTAGACCACGACGAGGAAGAACGACGTCGTCGCGAACAGCACGAACAGCGTGAAGTTCAGCCCGCTGGAGGTGGCGACGTCGACCAGGTTGATCCGGGTGTTCTCCGAGGCCTCCTCGCTGGCGCCCAGCTGCAGGGCGGCGATGAGCACCAGCGGCAGCGCGACCATCAGCGCGAAGACGCCGATGGTCCGGCGGCGCTTGAACTGCCGGCGCAGCTCGACCGACAGCCGCAGCGTGCGGCCGGGCCGGTACCCGGCGACGGCGCCGGTGGGCTGGACGTGCTCGGTCACGACTCGACTCCGGCCTCGGTCCGCTCCTCGCTCGCCGGCGCTCACTGCGGTGCTCCCGGGGCCGTCGTTCTCGTGGTCGGTGGTCACGACTCCCCCACGAGGGCCAGGAACGCGTCCTCCAGGCGGCGGCGCGGCGTGAACTGGTCGACGGCGACGTCGGCGGCCACGAGCGCCTGCAGCGCCTGCGCCCGCGAGGTCTGCGCGCCGAGGTCGGCGACCAGGCCCTCGTCGGTGCGCTCGACGCCCACCCCGGGCAGCCCGGACAGGACGGCGGCCGCGCGGTCGGCGTCGCCGTCGTCGGCGAGCCCCACGAGCACCGCGCCCCCAGTGCCGATGATCTCCTCGACCGTGCCCTGCGCGATCTTCCGCCCCCGCGCCATGACCACCACGTGCGTGCACGTCTGCTCGATCTCGCTGAGCAGGTGGCTGGAGACGATGACCGTGCGGCCGCTGGCGGCGTAGGACTGCAGCACCTCGCGCATGGCGTGGATCTGCGGCGGGTCGAGGCCGTTGGTCGGCTCGTCGAGGACCAGCAGGTCGGGCAGGCCGAGCATCGCCTGCGCGATGGCCACCCGCTGGCGCATGCCCTGGCTGTAGCGGCGCACGGGGCGGTCGATGGCCGCGCCGAGGCCCGCGACCTCGATCGCCTCCTCCATGTGCGCGTCCTCGGCCGGCCGGCCGGTGGCGGCCCAGTAGAGGGTGAGGTTGTCGCGGCCGGACAGGTGGGGCATCAGGCCGGTGCCCTCGACGAAGGAGCCCAGCCGCGACAGCACCGGCGCCCCCGGGCCGGCGGCGTGCCCGAAGATGCTGATCCGGCCGGCGTTCGGGCGGATGAGGCCCATGAGCATGCGCAGCGACGTCGTCTTGCCCGCGCCGTTGGGCCCGAGCAGGCCGAGCACCTGGCCGCGGCGGACCTCGAAGGAGAGGTCCTCCACCGCCACGAAGCCGTCCTTGTAGGCCTTCGTCACGCCCTCGAAGCGCAGCGGCACGTCCTCGCCGTCGGGCTCGACCGCGGAGGTGACCCGGCGACGGCGGCGGCCCCACAGCGTCGCGGCCGCCCAGCTCAGCAGGCCGAGGAGGACGACGGCGCCGAGCAGGAGCCACCAGCGCGAGGTGCCGCCGTCGGCCTGCGCCTGCCCCTCGACCGTGGGGACGGCGAGCACGCTGCCGCCGTTGCCCGCGCCGGCCAGCGCGACGGAGTAGACGCCGGCCTCGGCCGGGAGGGCGAAGGCCTGGTCGGTCGAGGAGACGACGACGCGCATCGTGTGCCCGGCCTCGAAGCGGTGCACGATGCCCGGCAGCGTCACGGTGACCTCGGTGGGCGCCGTGGGGTCGGCGGACAGCCCGGTCAGCGACAGCGGCGCCACCAGCCCGCCGGGCAGGGTCTGCGCGCCGTCGGGGCCGACGTCGTAGAGCTTGGCGAACAGCGTCGCGGTGCCGCTGGGCGAGGCGACGGCGAGCTCGACGGTGGGCGCGCCGACCACCTCGACCGCCTCGTCGAGCGGCTCGGTGGAGAAGGCGGCGAACTGGCCGGGGATCTCCACGGCGGTGCCGGCCAGCGCGGAGGCGATCGACCCGAGGCCGGGGACCGTGGTGATCGCGGCGGGGGTGCCGCCGGCGGGGGTGACCACCGGCTGCAGCGGCCCGTCGAGGGCGAGGTCGGTGCGCTGCGCGGCCGCGGCGCCGTCGAGGCCCGGGTAGGTGGCGGCGACGACGCTCTGGGTGCCGCCCTGCACGTCGCCCAGCGTGCTGCCGAGGCCGGTGGGCGCGGGGTACCGGAAGCCGGTGCCCGGGTCCTCGCCGCGCTCGGGGTCGCCGTCGTCGCGCAGGTGCCAGGAGAACCACCCGGCGACGAGGTCGCGCAGCTCCGCGGTGTCCCGCTCGGACGCCTGCGAGTCGTGGCCGCCGGCGTACCAGACCACCGTGACCTCGGTGCCGTTGGCGGCGATCCCGCGGGCGTTGGCGTCGGCCTGGCTGAGACCGAACAGCGAGTCCTCGGTGCCCTGCACGAGCAGGGTCGGCGCGGTGATCCGGTCGAGGACGGCGGCCGGGCTGCTGCGGTCGAGGACGGCGGCGACCTCGGGCGTGAGCGTGCCGGTGGCCGCGGCGGCCTGGTAGGCGGCGCAGATGTCGGCGCGGAACCGGCCGCAGGTGAGCGCCTGCTCCACCGCGGCCGGGTCGACGCCGGAGAGGTCGGGCAGCGACGGGGCGGACGCCGGGGCCGCGCCGCCGGTGTCGGCGGAGGTGTCCTCGGTGGTGCCGTCGTCGTCGCCGGCGTCGCCCGCTCCCCCGCCGCCGAGCGCGTCGAGCAGCCCGCCGGTGGGGACCGAGCCGACGCCGAAGAACAGCCCGGCCCACAGCCGCTTGTAGACGCCGGTGTCCTCGGTCTGCGGCGTCGCGGCGGGCGTCGTGGGCGGCTGGGCGCCGTCGGCCTCGCCGGTCTGCGACGGGAAGAGCGCGGCGGTCAGCGAGTTCCAGGTGATCTGCGGCGCGATGGCGTCGACCCGGTCGTCGTAGGCGGCGCCGAGCAGCGCGAGCGCCCCGCCGTAGGAGGCGCCGGCGACCCCCACGCGCGGGTCGCCGTCGCCGTCGAGGAGGACGTCGTCGCGCCCGGCGAGCAGGTCGAGCAGCGTGGAGAGGTCGGCGACCTCGTAGCGCGGGTCGTCGAGGCCGATCTGCCCGGTGCTCTCGCCGAAGCCGCGCGCCGAGTAGGTCAGGACGACGAAGCCGCGGCCGGCGAGGTCCTGTGCGTCGTCGGCCACCGAGCGCTTGCTGCCGCCGAAGCCGTGCGCGAGGACGACGGCCGGTGCCGGGGCGTCCGCGGTGGCCGAGGCCGGCAGGTAGAGGGTGGTGTCGAGCTCGACGGCGTCCGCGCCGGAGCCGGAGGGGACGCGGGCGTCCTCGGTGCGCACGTCCTCGGCGGCCGCCGCGGTGCCGGGGAGCGAGACGAGGACGGTGCCGGTGACCAGCAGGGCGAGCACGGCACCGAGGGCCGCGCGGGCGGAACGCACGGAGCGGCCAACGGACGGTGTCGCGCCGGGGTTCCGGCGGCGGCCGTGCGGTGGGTCGCAGGCGACCGTCAGGACTGCCACTCGCCGGTGACGACGACGACCAGGCCGGGGTCGGCCACGCCGGGGACCTCGAAGAACCGGTCGGCCGGCCCGCCCTGCACCGCCGGGAAGGCCTCCATGAGCTGCAGCGCGGACTGGCGCTGCGTCTCGTCGCCGGCGTCGAAGAACACGGTGGTGACGGCGACGTCGCCGCCCTCGTAGGCGCCGACGCCGGCCGAGGTCCAGCCCTGCGCCCCGAGCCGGGCGGCGACGTCGGCGGCCAGGCCGCTGGTCGACGTCGCGTTCAGCACGGTGACCGGGACCCGGACGGGCGTGCTCGGCGCCTGCTCGACCGGGGGCAGCGGCTCGACCGACAGCGGCGGCAGCGCCCCGCTCGGCGGCGCGGTGGGCGCGGGCGCGCTGCTGGTGGACGGCGGGGTGGTGGAGCCGGCCTCCTGCGCCGCCGGGGAGGTGAAGCTGTAGACGCCGAGCACGACGAGCGCGACCACCACGACGGCGAGCAGCAGGAGCCCGGTGCGGCGCCCGCGCGGCGGGGCGTCCTCCCCCTCGGCGGCGCGCAGCGCGGCGCGGGAGACGCCGGCGCGGCGGGCGGCCTTGCGGCGCTCGGCCTCCATGGCCTGCCGCTCGGCCTCGCGGGCCTGGCGCTCGGCGCGCATGGCGGCGCGGTTGCCGACGACGCCGGTGCCGCCGGTGGCCGGGCCGGTCTCGGGTCGCCCGGGCCGGCGCTCGTCCCGGTCGCCGTGGTCGTCCCGGTCCTCGCGGGTGCGGACCGGCTGCCGGTCGGGGATCGCCTCGGTCAGCGGCGCCGCGGCGCGGGCACGGACCGGCTCGCGGTCGGGGATCGCCTCGGTCAGCGGCGCCGCGGCGCGGGCGCGCACCGGCTCCCGCTCGGGGATGGCCTCGGTGAGCGGCGCGGCGGCGCGGGCGCGGGCCGGCTCGCGGTCGGGGATCGCCGTGGTGGCCGGAGCGGGCGGCGCGGCGGGCCCGGGGGCGCCCGTCGGGCGGCGCCAGTCGCGGTAGGGCGTCGCGCCGGGGCCGGGGACCACGGCGGGGGCTGCCGCGGTGGCCGGCGCGCCGGGCGGGGCCGCGGGGGCCTGTGCCGCGGGAGCCTGCGGCGCGGGGGCCGGGGCCTCCGGGGACCGCTCCGGCCGCTGCCGACCGGCGGGACGGTCGGCAGCGGGTGCGTCGGCGGCGGGGCTGGGCACCGCCTGGAACGGCGCCACGGTGGTCTGGGGCGCGGCCGGTCGGGCCGGGGCCTGCGGCTCGGGCTTCGGCGGCGGCGCCGGCAACCGCACCGCGGTGGGCGGCACGACCGGCACCTGCGGGGCCGCGGGCGCCGACGCGGCGGGCGGCTGGGCGGCCGGCGCCTGACGGGTCGACCCGTTCACCGGCGGCGCGGCCGGGGTGCGGCCGCGTCCGGGCGGGGGCGCGGCGGGCTGCGGGCGGGCCGGCGGGGTCTGCGCCGGCGCCTGCGAGGTGGCGGGCTGCGCGGGGGCCGGCGGGGGCGCGACGGGCGGTGCCGCCGCGGGCCGGGGCGGACGGGCGGACGGGCGGGCCGGGGCCGGGGGGCCTCCGGGGCCACCGGTCAGCGAGCGGCGCCGGTCGGTCTCGTCCCCGAGCAGCGCGTCGCGGCGCCGGTCGGCGCGGCTGCGCAGCGGGCCCGGCGTGGTGGGGTGATCGCTCAGGTCCCCGAATCCGGGGGCGAGGGTGTCGGCCCCGAACTCGGGCACCGGGCGGTCGGCGGGCTGGTCGGTGCGGCGTCGCCCACCGGCCACCGGGGCTGACGGCCGGTCCGGTTGGTCACCACCTGACGCCGCATGCCTGCCCACGGTGACCAAATCTAGATGGCCGGAGGGCCCTTGCCCAGGAGGGACGGCGAACGGCGCGCGCGCCGCGCGGTGCGCAGACGCCGCAGCCGGCGCACCAGCATGGGGTCGGCGGCGAGGGCGGCGGGCCGGTCGACCAGGGCGTTGAGCACCTGGTAGTACCGCGTCGGCGGGACGCCGAACTGCTCGCGGATGGCCGTCTCCTTGGCGCCGGCGCGGCGCCACCACTGCCGCTCGAAGGCCAGCATCTCGTGCTCGCGCCGGGTCAGGCCCGCGGGCTGCGCGGGGACCTCGCCGGACGCCGTGCCACCGGGCGGGGAGACCGCGGGGGCTGGGTCGGGGGTCATGGTCGGTCCGTTCGATCGGGGGGAAGCCGTCACCCACGACGGTAGGCCCGGGTACCGACGTTCCGCGCGTGTCGGGCGGGGCTTCAGGCGACGGCCGGCACCTGCTCGGCCGCCGCGCGCCGGCCGGCTGCGCGGGCGGCGCGCAGGCTGTCGACCGTGAAGACGGCCAGTGCCGCCCAGACGATCGCGAACCCGGCGAGCCGCGCGGGCGGCATCGGCTCGTGGAAGACGAAGACGCCCAGCGCGAGCTGCATCAGCGGCGTCACGTACTGCAGCAGGCCGATCGTCGACAGCGGGATGCGCCGGGCCGCCGCGGCGAACAGCAGCAGCGGCACCGCCGTCGCGATGCCCGAGGCCATGAGCAGCAGCAGGTGGCCGGCGCCCTCGCTCCCCGCCGTCCCCCGGCCGGTGCCGTGCAGGACGCCGAGGACGACCAGCGCCGGCACGAAGGCCACCGCCGTCTCCACGAACAGCCCCGGCGCGGCCTCGACCCGGACCAGCTTCTTCAGCAGGCCGTAGGCGCCGAAGGTCGCCGCGAGCGCCAGCGCGATCCACGGCGGGCGGCCGTAGTCGACGGTCAGGACGACGACCGCGACCCCCGCCAGGCCCACCGCCGTCCACTGCAGCGGCCGCAGCCGCTCGGCGAAGACGACGACGCCGAGCAGGACGCTCACCAGCGGGTTGACGAAGTAGCCGAGCGAGGTCTCGACGACGTGACCCGAGTTGACGCCGTAGACGAACACCAGCCAGTTGGCGGCGATGAGCACCGAGGCGCCGGCGAGCACGAGCATCGTGCGCGGGTCGGTGACCGCGGCGCGCACCAGCGGCCAGCGGCGCAGCGCCGTCAGCAGGAGGGCGACGAACAGCAGCGACCACACCACCCGGTGGGCCACGATCTCCACCCCGCCGGCGGGCTCGAGCAGCGGGAAGTACAGCGGGAAGCAGCCCCACAGCAGGTAGGCCGACAGCCCCGCCGCGGTGCCCGCCCGCCGCTCGTCCACGGCGGGCACGCTACGCCCGGGGGATCAGCCGGCCTGGATGTAGTCGACGAGGTGGGCGCGCTCCTCCTCGAGCTCGTCGAGGCGGGCCTTGACGACGTCGCCGATCGAGACGATCCCGAGCAGTCGGCCGTCCTCGACGACGGGGACGTGCCGCACGCGGCGGTCGGTCATCGTGCGGGCCAGGTCGTGCACCGAGGCGCCGGGCGGGCAGGTGTGCACCTCGGCGGTCATGAGCGCCGACACCGGCCCGTCGAGGACGGCGTCGCCGGAGGCGTGCAGGGCGCGGACGACGTCGCGCTCGGAGAGGATGCCGGCGACCCGGCCCTCCCCCGGCGAGACGACGAGCGCGCCGATGCCGTGGCCGGCCATCAGCGCGAGCGCCTCCCGGACGCCGGCGGCGGGGTCGACGGTGACGACGTCGGGACCCTTGCGGTGGAGCAGGTGGGCGATGCGCACGTGGAGTCCTCCCTCCGGCCGGGCCGCAGTCTGCTCCGCGGCGGCCCGGCCGGAGGCGGCCGCGGCACGGGCCACGCCCGGGGCGCGTGTCCCTCACGCGGTGCCGCGGGACGTGACGCTGCGCAGGCGCACGGGTGCCAAGAGGGGCCTACCGTCGTCGCGTGCGCACCATCCGGCACGACGCCCCCGTGGCGTCCCCCTCGGCCCTGCAGTGGCTCCGCTACGCCCTCGGTGCCCGGCTGCCCCGCGACCTGTCCGCCTGGGTGCTGTCGGACACCACCCGCCCCGGCTGGGTGCGGCGGCACGTCACGCGCTCGCTGGTCCAGCTCTCGCCGCTGGTGGTGCTCTGCCTGTTCGTGCCGGTGCCGCTGGTCTACCGGCTGACGGCGGCGCTCGGCGGGGTGCTCGTCGGCCTCATGTACTCGATGGCGTTCATGGTGGAGACCACCGAGCACCGCGTGGCCAAGGCCGGCTACCCCGCCGGGACCGCGGCGCGGATCCGCGAGGAGCGCGCCGAGCGGCGCCGTGACGCCCGGGTGGAGGCCCGCTTCCCCTACCGCGTCGGCGGGGCCGGCAGCTTCGACTGAGCCGACGGGGGGACTCGAACCCCCAACCGCCCGATTACAAGTCGGGTGCGCTACCAGTTGCGCCACGCCGGCGGGACCCGGGACGCGTCCCGGCACCACGAGGATAGGGACACCGCGGGCGGGACCGCGGCGGACGGGTCGAGTCCGCGCCCGGTCTGCCGATGATCCCGACGTGGCACCGACCGACGACGGGACCTCGCTCCTGCCGCTGGACCGCACGCAGCTCGACGCGCTGCGCGGGCACGTCGAAGCGCTGCTCGCCGCGTCCGGCTGCGACCAGACCACCCGCGCCACCGACGCGTGGGCCGCCCGGCACGGCATCGCGCTCGACCGCCTGCACGAGGGGCTCGAGGAGTACGGCGGCTTCTGCGACTGCGAGGTCGTGATGAACGTCGACCCCGCGGTGGTGTTCGAGCCGGCGGCTCAGGCGGCCGCGTCGGTGCCCGCGGCCGGGCCCTCCCGCAGGTAGCCCGCCGGGTCGCTGCCCAGGGCGCCGTCGGCCAGCCACCGGGAGAAGCCCTCCGGGTCGCGCCGCTCGAGCTCGTCGAGGACCTCGTGGCGCCGGCGCACGACCGACTGCCGGGTCGACGGCTCCAGCCGCCCGGCCAGCGCCGTGGAAGTGCTCAGCCACTCCCGCCCGAGCGCCGCGGTCGACAGCGTCGCCACCGGCGGGGAGAACGTCACCGTGGCGCCGGCCTCCGCCGGCCGCGGACCGCCCACCGGGCGGGGACCCGCCGACAGCCCCGAACCGGACGACGGCCGCGCCGGGACGGCGTTGCGCCGCGGCGGGCGCCCGGTGTGCAGCAGCCACAGCCCGAGCCCGCCGACGGCGAGCACCGCACCGGCCAGCACGGTGAGCACCGGGCCGCCGAGCGCGGCGGTGCCGGAGAGGAACAGCAGGACGCCGATCGTGGCCACGCCGGTGCGCCAGGCCGCCTCGAGCGGGGTGTGCCCGTCGGCGGGCGCACCGGACTCGGCCCCCGACTCCCGCGCGACGCCACCGGCGAGGCAGGCGGTGACGACCGCGGCCAGCCCGACCGCCAGCAGACCGGGCGGTCGCAGGGCGAGCCCGCCGACCACGGCCACCGCCGTCGCGGTGAGGGCGGCGAGCCCCAGGAGCAGGCGGGCGGGCAGACCGCGGTCGGACACGAGCAGCCTCCGGGAGGGCAGGCCGGGCAGGGGGCGCCCGGCCGCTCCCAGGGGACCGGCCGGGCTCCCCCACTACCCCGCGACCGTCCGGTCGCACACCGTGCTCGGGCGTGTCGCGGCGCGCCGCGGACCGCACGGCAGGATCGCCGCGCGTGGGGACCTCCGTCGTCGAACCCGGCCTGCCTCTGGCCGTCGTCCTGGTGCTGCTCACCGCGCTGGCCGCTGTCGCCGGGCGGCTGTCGGGACTCGGGCAGCAGCGGCCGGTCGTCGTCGCGGCGCTGCGGGCCACCGTTCAGCTGGCCGCGGTCTCGGCGGTGCTGCTCGCCGTCGTCCGCTCGCTGTGGCTGTCGGCGGCGTTCGTGCTGCTCATGGTCGCCGTCGCGTCGGTCACCGCGGCCGGGCGGGTCACCGGCCTGCCGCTGCGGGCGCCCGGGGCGGCCGGGCGCGTGGCGACGGCGGCGCTCGCGGTGGCCGGCGGCGCCGCGCCGGTCGTGGCGCTGGTGCTCGCCAGCGGCACCGTCCCGCTGCGCGGCGAGGCCGTCGTCCCGGTCGCCGGCATCGTGATCGGCGGGGCGATGACGGCGACGTCGCTGGCCGGCCGGCGCCTGCGCGACGAGCTGACCGGCCGCCGCGGCGAGGTCGAGGCCGCGCTGGCCCTCGGGCTGCTCCCCCGCGACGCCGTCCTCGAGGTCGGCCGCCCTTCGGCCGCCACCGCGCTCGTGCCGCCGCTGGACCAGACCCGCACCGTCGGGCTGGTCACCCTGCCCGGCGCCTACGTCGGCGTCCTGCTCGGCGGCGGCAGCCCCGTGGCCGCCGGCGCCGCGCAGCTGCTGGTGCTGGTCGGGCTGCTGGCCGCCCAGGTGCTCGCCGTCTGGATCGTCACCGAGCTGGTGGCCCGCGGCCGGGTGCTGGCCGGCCTCCCCCGCTGACCGGCGTCCAGACACCTCACAGGCGGTCCGCAGGGCGCCACCAGACCCCGCGGCGACAGTCGGTCCCGAGGCGGCGGAGTGCCGCCCCAGGAGGAGGACCGAGGACGATGACCGGACAGCAGCCCCACACCGACCCGTCGCAGCAGCCCACGGGCGCGACCCCGGCGTGGACGCCGCCGCCGTCCGGCGGGACCTGGTACCCGCACGGGATGACCGCCACCGCGACGCTGCCCCCGCCGCTCGTGCCCGCCGCCCCGGCCCGCCGGGCCGGGCGGGTGCGGATCGGCGTCGCCGGGTTGCTCGCGGGCGCGCTGATCGGCGGCGGCGCCGGGGCCGGCGTCGTGGCGCTGACCACCGGCGGCGCGACCGCGGGCACCAGCCCGGTCGCCGCCCAGTCGGTGGTCATCCAGGACCCCGACAACGCCACCGCGGTGACCGCCGCGGCCGCGAAGGCCTCGCCCAGCGTCGTCACCGTCTACGTGACCAGCGGCTCCGGGTCGGGCAGCGGCTCGGGCGTCGTGCTCACCGACGACGGCTACGTCCTCACCAACAACCACGTGGTGACGCTCGACAGCTCCACCGACGGCGCCACCGTCCAGGTGCGCACGTCCGACGGCACGCTCTACGACGCCAGCGTCGTCGGCACCGATCCCACCTCCGACCTCGCGGTGATCCGGCTGCAGGACGCGAGCGGGCTCACCCCGGCCACCTTCGCCGACTCCGACGACGTGCAGGTCGGCGACCTCGCCGTCGCGATCGGCGCCCCGCTGGGCCTGTCGGACACCGTCACCGACGGCATCGTCAGCGCGACGGACCGGGCGGTGGCCACCGGGTCCACCCAGGACGACGCCACGGTCATCGACGCGCTGCAGACCGACGCCGCGATCAACCCGGGCAACTCCGGCGGCGCGCTGGTCGACGCCGCCGGCGAGGTCATCGGCATCAACACCGCGATCGCCTCGGTGGCCTCCGGCGCCCCGGGCTCGTCGTCGCAGAGCGGCAACATCGGCGTCGGCTTCGCGATCCCGAGCAACACGGCGAAGCGGATCGCCGACGAGATCATCTCGACCGGCAGCGCCACCCACGCCGTCCTGGGCGTGAGCGCGCAGACCGCCACCGACGGCAGCGCGAGCAGCGAGGTCGGCACCGGCGCCCAGGTGGTGCAGGTGCAGCCCGGCGGCGCGGCGGCCGACGCGGGCCTGCAGGCGGGCGACGTCGTCACCGCCGTCGGCGACCGGCCGGTGACCACCTCCACCGAGCTCACGGCCGCGGTGCGCAGCGCCGCCCCCGGCGACGAGGTGACCCTCACCGTCCGCCGCGGCGGGGAGACCACGACCGTCGAGGTGACCCTCGGCAGCAGTGCCGGCTGACCTCCCGGCCGCTCACCGGCACCCTCCCGCGCCGCTTAGGCTCAGGAGGGTGTCGTCGTCCGTGCCGCTGACCTCCTCGCTGGACGACCCCGCCCGCGCCGAGGGGCTGCGCCGGATGAAGCGGCTGGCCACCGGGCTGTTCCTGCTCGCCGCCGCGGTGTTCCTCGCCTGCGTGCTCATCGGCGAGGACGCCGGCGCCTGGGTCGGCTACGTGCGCGCGACCGCCGAGGCCTCGATGGTCGGCGCGCTGGCCGACTGGTTCGCCGTCACCGCGCTCTTCCGGCACCCGCTGCGGATCCCCATCCCGCACACGGCGATCATCCCGCGCAAGAAGGACCAGATCGGCGCGAGCCTGGGCACCTTCGTGCAGGAGAACTTCCTGACCCGCGCGGTGGTCGAGGACAAGCTGGCCACCGTCGACGTCCCCGGCCGGCTCGGCGACTTCCTCGCCGCCCCCGGCCGGGCGGAGCGGCTCTCCGGTGACGCGGCCGCCGCCCTCACCGGCCTGACCGACCTGCTCCGCGACGACGACGTGCAGGAGGCCGTGGCCGGGCTGGTCGACCGCCGGCTGCACGAGACCCCGGCCGCGCCGGTGCTGGCGCGGGTGCTGGAGCTGGTGGTCGAGGGCGACCGGCACCAGGAGGTGCTCTCGGCGGCGCTGCGGTTCCTCGGCCGCTTCCTCGAGGAGAACCGCGTCGTCTTCCGCGCCCAGCTCGGCGACGCCTCCCCCGCGTGGGTGCCCGACTGGGTGGACGACCGGGTGTTCGACCGGGTCTTCGCGGCGCTGCAGGGCTTCCTGCACGAGGTCGGCGACGCCCGCGACCACGAGCTGCGCCGGGTGTACGACGCCCGGCTGCGCGCCTACGTGCACGCGCTGCGCACCGACCCCGACACAGCGGCCTCGGTGGAGGCCTTCAAGAAGCAGCTGCTCGAGCACCCGGCGGTGCGCACCTGGTCCTCGTCGCTGTGGACCAACGCCAAGACGTCGTTCCTCGCCGCCGCCGCCGACCCGGACTCGGAGCTGCGGGCCCGCGTCACCGGGCTGATCCGCGACGGCGCCCGCGTGCTGCGGACCGACCCGCGGGTGCGCGAGCTGGTGCAGCGGCAGTCGGTGCGGGTGGCCGGCTACCTCGTCGAGCGCTTCGCCGGCGACGTCGCGGACGTCGTCGGCACCACCGTCGCCCGCTGGGACACCGAGGAGACCAGCCGGCGCATCGAGCTGCAGGTGGGCCGCGACCTGCAGTTCATCCGGATCAACGGCACCGTCGTCGGCGGCCTCGCCGGGCTGGTGATCTACACGGTCGCCCAGCTGCTGGGCTGAGACCTACCGCCGGGCCTGCGCGGCCGCGTACAGCGCGATGCCGGCCGCGACGCTGACGTTGAGGGACTCGGTGTCGCGGGCGATGGGGATGCGGACGACGACGTCGCAGCGCTCGCGCACCAGCCGCGAGAGCCCCGTGCCCTCGGCACCCACCACGAGCGCCACCGGGTCGGCCAGGCCGTCGTAGTCGTGCAGGTCCATCTCGCCGTCGCCGGCCAGGCCCACGGTCTGCAGGCCGGCGTCCTGGTAGGCGGCCAGCGCGCGGGCGAGGTTGACCGCGCGCGCCACCGGCAGCCGGGCCGCGGCCCCCGCGCTGGTGCGCCAGGCCGAGGCGGTCATCCCCACCGAGCGGCGCTGCGGCACGACGACGCCGTGCGCGGCGAACGCGGCCGCCGAGCGCACGACCGCGCCGAGGTTGCGCGGGTCGGTGACGCCGTCCATGGCGACGACGAGCGGCGGACGGCCGGAGTCGCGGGCGAGGGCGAGCAGGTCGTCGGGGTGCGCGTAGTCGTACGGCGGCACCTGCAGGCCGATGCCCTGGTGCAGCGCGCCGTTGGACATCCGGTCGAACTCGGCCTTGCCCACCTCGAGCAGCGGCAGCCCGCGGTCGCCGGCGAGCTGCACGGCCTCGGCGATCCGCTCGTCGGTGCGGGTGCTGTCGCCGGTGACGACGTAGAGCGCCGTCGCCGGGATCTCCGCGCGCAGCGCCTCCACGACCGGGTTGCGCCCGAGCAGCAGCTCCGGGGACTCCTCGGCGCGCTGGCGGCTGCGGTCGCGCTCGGCGCGGCGGCGGGCCTCGGCCTGCGCCCGGCGCTGCGCCGGGTGGCCGGTGCGCATCTCGGCCGGCGGGGTGGCCCCGCGGCCGGCCAGCGACCGGCGGTTCTTGCCACCGGTGCCGGCGGTGGCGCCCTTCTTGCCCGCGCCGCTCGTGCGGCCGCGGCGCTGGCTGTTGCCGGCCATCAGCGGGTCAGCTCCCATCGGGGTCCCTGCGGGGTGTCCTCGACCTGCAGGCCGAGGGCGGTGAGCTGGTCGCGCAGCGCGTCGGCCGCCGCGTAGTCCTTGCGGGCGCGGGCGGCCTGCCGCTGCTCGAGCGCCAGCCGGACCAGCCCGTCGGTGACGCCGGCCAGCCGGTCGTCGCCGCCGGCCGCGGCCCAGCGGGGGTCGAGCGGGTCGAGGCCCAGCACGCCCAGCATCCCCCGCACGGCGGCGAGCGCGGCGCGGGTGGCGGCGTCGTCCCCGTCGGCGAGGGCGGTGTTGCCCTGCCGCACGGTGTCGTGGACGACGGCGACGGCGGCCGGGGTGCCCAGGTCGTCGTCCATGGCGGCGCGGAACGCCTCGGGCAGCGAGCCCTCGAGGTCGACCCCCACCTGCTCGGCGGCGCGCTGCACGAACGACTCGATGCGGCGGTAGGCGGCGCCGGCCTCGGCCAGCGCGGCGTCGGTGAACTCGATCGTCGACCGGTAGTGCGGGGCGACCAGGTAGTAGCGCAGCTCGACCGGGCGCACGCGCTGCACGACCTCGTCGACGAGCGCGGTGTTGCCCAGCGACTTGCTCATCTTCTCGCCGCCGAGGGTGACCCAGCCGTTGTGCATCCAGTAGCGGGCGAACCCGTCGCCGGCGGCCCGGGACTGGGCCTGCTCGTTCTCGTGGTGCGGGAAGCGCAGGTCCAGCCCGCCGCCGTGGACGTCGAAGTCCGGGCCCAGGTAGCGCCCGGCCATCGCCGAGCACTCCAGGTGCCAGCCGGGGCGGCCGCGGCCCCACGGCGTCGGCCACGCGGCGGTCTCCGGCTCCCCGGGCTTGTGCGCCTTCCACAGCGCGAAGTCGCGGGGGTCGCGCTTGCGGTCGTCGGTCTCGGTGTCGCCGGCGGGCTCGAGGTCGGCGAGCCTCTGCCGGGTGAGCGCGCCGTACTCCGGGAAGGAGCGGACGTCGAAGTAGACGTCGCCGTCGACGGCGTAGGCGTGCCCGCGCTCGATCAGCCGCTCGATGAGCCCGACCATGTCGGGCACGTGGCCGGTGGCGCGCGGCTCGTAGGTGGGCGGCCGCACGCCGAGGACGTCGTAGGCGCGGGTGCAGGCCAGCTCGTTCTCGTAGGCCCAGGCCCACCACTCGACGCCGTGCTCGGCGGCCTTGGTGAGGATCTTGTCGTCGATGTCGGTGACGTTGCGGACGAGCGTGACGTCGAGGCCGGAGCCGCGCTCGAGCCAGCTCCGCAGGACGTCGAACACCAGGGCGGCGCGCACGTGCCCGACGTGCGGCGGACCCTGGACGGTGAGCCCGCAGACGTACATGGAGGCCTGGCCGGCACGCAGGGGCGTGAAGTCGCGGACCGCGCGGGCGGCCGTGTCGTACAGGCGGAGGCTCACTGCGCGGAGTCTACGGACCCGGTGCGGACGACCAGCGCCGTCGCGAGGGCGGCCCGGCCCTCCCCGCGCCCGACCAGCCCGAGCCCGTCGGTGGTGGTGGCGGTGACGCTGACCGGCGCCCCGAGCGCCGCCGACAGCACCGCCTCGGCCTCCGCCCGGCGCGGGCCGAGCTTCGGTGTGGGCGCGACCAGCTGGACGGCGGCGTTGCCGACCCGCCAGCCCGCCGCGGCCAGGGTCTCGCGCACGTGCTCGAGGACGGCGACGCCGCGCGCCCCGGCCCAGCGCGGGTCGTCGGTGCCGAGCAGGCCGCCGATGTCGCCGAGACCGGCCGCGGAGAGCACGGCGTCGGTGAGGGCGTGCGCGGCGACGTCGCCGTCGGAGTGCCCGGCGCAGCCGTCGGCGCCGGGCCACTCGAGGCCGGCCAGCCAGCACGGGCGGCCGGGCTCGACGGGGTGCACGTCGACGCCGAGGCCGACGCGGGGCAGCTCGGTCACCGGGCCACCAGCAGCTCGGCCAGCGCGAGGTCGTGGGCGACGGTGACCTTGGCGGCCCGCTCGTCGCCGGCCACGGTGCCCACGGGGACGCCGGCCGCGCGGACGACGGCCGCGTCGTCGGTGAGCTCGACGCCCTCGGGCAGCGCGTCGTAGGCCTCGACGAGGACGCGGTGCGCGAAGCCCTGCGGGGTCTGCACGCGGCGCAGGGTGGCGCGGTCGGGCGCGGCGGTGACGGTGCCGGTCTCGTCGACCACCACGGTCGTGTCGACGACCGGCAGCACCGGGACCACCGCGGGGGCGCCGGCGCGGAGCGCGTCGAGCACCCGGGCGACGACCGCCGGCGGCGTCAGCGGGCGGGCGGCGTCGTGCACGAGGACGGCGGTCGCCTCCCGGGGGACCCGGGCGAGGGCGGCGCGGACGGAGGCGGTGCGGGTGGCGCCGCCCTCGACGAGCTGGACGCCGGCCGGCAGGACCGCGGCGAAGGCGTCGTGCTCGGCCGCGGGGACCGCGACGACGACGTGGTCGACGCCGCCGTCGAGCAGCGTGGCCACCGCCCAGGCGACCAGCGCCCGGCCGCCGAGCGGGACGAGCGCCTTGGGCCGGTCGGCCCCCAGACGCAGACCACTCCCGGCCGCGGCGACGATGCCGACCGCGGACACGGGAGTGGTCTGGTGGAGCAGAGGTGCGGCGGAGCTCAGCTGGCGAGGACCTCGTCGAGGAGGACCTCGGCCTTGTCCTCGTTGGTGCCCTCGGCGAGGGCGAGCTCGCTCACCAGGATCTGGCGGGCCTTGGACAGCATGCGCTTCTCCCCGGCGGAGAGCCCACGGTCCTTGTCGCGACGCCACAGGTCGCGGACGACCTCGGCCACCTTGTTCACGTCACCGGAGGCCAGCTTCTCGAGGTTGGCCTTGTAGCGGCGGGACCAGTTGGTCGGCTCCTCGGTGTGCGGGGCCCGCAGGACCTCGAACACGCGGTTCAGCCCGTCCTGACCGACGACGTCGCGGACGCCGACGATCTCTGCGTTGTCGGCCGGCACGCGCACGGTCAGGTCGCCCTGGGCGACCTTCAGCACGAGGTAGGCCTTCTCTTCACCCTTGATCACCCGCGTCTCGATCGCCTCGATGAGCGCGGCACCGTGGTGCGGGTAGACGACGGTCTCGCCGACAGTGAAGCCCATGTGTGTGTGACCCCTTTCGCTGGTTACAGGTTAGCACGGCACACTGACGCCCGGAATGGCCCGACGGCGGATAAGCGCAGGTCAGAGGCCTGATGAACTCCCGGGAAGGGGTTGACAGGGAGTGGTCGGTGTGCGTGCGCGGCCCGTCCGGACCGGTACCGTGCGCGCCCTCGTGCTCGCCACGCACGCCCCTCCGGCGGCCGCCGTCACCGTCGTCGCGACGCTGCTCGCCGTCGCCGCGGCGCTGCCCGCGGGGCGCGTGGTGCTCGTGGGGCTGGCCGTCCTCGCAGGTCAGGCGTCCATCGGCTGGAGCAACGACTGGCTCGACGCCGACCGGGACCGCGCCGTCGCACGGGCCGACAAGCCGGTCGTGCAGGGCGCCGTCGACCCCGCAGTGCTGCGGAACGCGGCCCTCGCGGCGGCCGCGCTGGCCGCCGTCCTCTCGCTGCTGCTCGGCCCCCTGCCCGGCGCCCTGCTGCTGGTGCTCGTGGCCAGCGGATGGGCCTACAACGCGGGTCTGAAGCGGACCGTGCTGTCCGGGGTGCCCTACGTGACCGGCTTCGGCGCGCTGCCGGCGGGCGTGGTGGCCGCGGCGCCCGGGTCGCCGGCGGCGCCGTGGTGGCTGCCGGCCGCCGGCGCGGCGCTGGGCGCGGCGGCGCACCTGGCCAACGTGGCCCCCGACATCGACGACGACCTCGCCACGGGGGTGCGCGGCCTGCCGCACCGCCTGGGCGCGCGGGGCTCGGCGGTGGCCGGCGCGCTGCTGCTGGGCGGGGCGTCGCTGCTGCTCGTCCTCGGCCCGGCCGGCCCGCCGGAGTGGTGGGGCTGGGCCGGGCTGGTGCTGGCACTGCCGGCCGTCGCGGTCGCGGCGCTGGCCGGCACGCCCCGCTTCCGCCGGCTGGCGTTCCCCGCGGTGATGCTGCTGACCGTCCTCGACGTGGTGCTGCTGGTGCTCGGCGGGGGGGCCCGCCCACCCAGCCGGCCCCCCCCCCGACAACAAACAACCCCATACCGATTCGCTTTCCAATAACCTTGACCATCTCAA
>NZ_JBJGYL010000033.1:0-47247 GCF_054049975.1 Geodermatophilus sp. SYSU D01119
ACCCGCGAGGTGGCCGCGCCGCGCAGCCACGTGTGGCGGGCGCTGGCCGTGCTCGAGCCCTACTGCGCCGTGTGCGACGTCTCCTACGTCCTCGACGGGGCGGGCTCCGGCGGCGCCACCGGCCGTGGGGGGGGGCGGGGGGGCGGGGGGGGGCCCGCCCCCCGGGACGGGTCAGGCGGAGGGCCGGCCGGACAGGGCGGCGGGGGTGAGCGAGTGCACGGCGTCCCGGCCGGCGAGTCGGCCGAAGACCATGCCGCGGAGCACGGACGTGCCGCCGGGGTACTTGCCGTGGTAGAGGCCGGTGCACTCGCCGGCGGCATAGAGACCCTCGATCGGCGACCCGGAGGTGGACAGCACGCGGCCGCGGTCGTCGACGTCGAGGCCGCCGAAGGTGAAGACGATCGCGCAGGCCACCGGGTAGGCGATGAACGGCGGCCGGGTCAGCGGCACCGCCCAGTTGCTCTTCGGCGGCTCGATCCCCTCGGTGGCGAGCCCGTCAGGGGTGCGCCAGTCGAAGGCGCCGCCCCGGCGAGCGGCCCCGTTGTACCCGGCGATCGTCGCGGCCAGCGCGTCGGCCGGGAGGTCCAGCGCCGCGGCGAGCTCCTCGACGCTGCCCGCCGTGACCGGCTTCTTGCTCGTCAGGATGCCGCGCTCGCGGGCCTCGACCTCGGTGAAGTGCTGGTCTGTGACGAACCAGGCGGTGCTCTCGGGCTGCCGCCAGATCTCCCGCGCGGTGGCCTCGTAGGTCTCGTCCACGGTGCCGCGGCCCTCGTCGACGAACCGTCGCCCCTCGGTGTTCACGAGGATGCCGTACGGGAAGACCATCAGCAGCGGCTCGGGGTCGTCGCAGCGCGGGTCGACCGGCTCGGCGTGGAAGGAGTTCCACTGTCCCGCCCGGGCGGCGCCGGCCTCGAGGGCCATGCGGATGCCCTCGCCCTTGTTGAACTGGACGCCGGGCGCGATGTGCCGGAGCCGGGAGCAGTCCCCGCCGAGCTCCGGGGTCAGGTGCTCCACGGAGCCCTCGAACCCGCCGGAGGCGATGACCACACTGGCCGCGGGGAGCACCTGGGGCCCGTCGTCGCCGTCCACCTCGAGGCCGGTCACCCGGCCGGCGGCGTCGAGCACGAGCCGCTGGGCCGTCGTCCGTTAGCGGAACTGCACGCCCAGCCGTTCGGCGGCGGGACGGAGCGCGTCGAGCAGTGCCTCCCCGCCGCCGACCGGTTGCAGCCGCGGCCGGTTGCTGTTGATGAAGTACGTCGGGAGCTTGCGGAACCGGACGCCCTTGTCCTGGATCCACTCCATCGTCTCGGGCAGGTGCTCGACCAGGGACTCGACGTACCAGGTGGGGGTGCGGCCGTCGGAGAAGCCGACGACGTCGCTGACGAAGGTCTCGCCCGGCTCGTACACGTCGTCGATGCGCAGGTAGGCCGATGTCCACTTCGTCAGGCCGCCGGCGTCGAGCCGGTCGGCCCGGTCGACGAGGACGACGCGGGCGTCGTCGCGGCCCTGCAGTTCCTCGGCCGCCGCCACGGCGGCGGAGAGCCCGGCGATGCCGGAGCCGATGACGACGATGTCACGGGTGGTCACGGGAGGTCTCCTCTGGAAGCCGGGACGCGGATCAGGCGCGGGGATTGAACGGGTCCTTGACGCCCTGTCCCATGTCGACCCAGACGGACTTCTCCTCCTGGTACTCGCGCAGTGCGTCGGGCCCGTTCTCCCGGCCGACGCCGCTCTGCTTGTAGCCGCCGAAGGGCGTGTTGTAGCCGGTCTTGCGGTAGTTGTTGATCCACACCGTCCCGGCGCGCAGGCGGCTCGCGACCCGGTGGGCGCGCTGGACGTTGCCGGTCCAGACGCCGGCGGCCAGGCCGAACTGGGTGTCGTTGGCGATCCGCACGGCGTCGTCCTCGTCCTCGAAGGGGATGACCGCGGCGATCGGGCCGAACACCTCCTCCTGGGCGATCTGCATGTCGTTGCGGACGTCGGCGAACACCGTCGGCCGCAGGAAGAGCCCGTCCTCGAGGCCGTCGACGGTCGCCGGCGTCCCGCCGGCGACGAGCCGGGCGCCCTCGTTCTTCGCCACGTCGATGTAGTGCAGGACCTTGTCGTACTGCGGTCGGCAGGCGACGGTGCCCATCTCGCTGCGGTCGTCCTGCGGGTCGCCGACGGTGATGCGCTCGGCGCGCTCGGCGAGCTCCTCGACGACGCGGTCGTAGATCGAGCGCTGCACGAGGATCCGCGAGCCGGCCATGCAGGTCTGACCGCTGGCACCGAAGATGCCGGCCACCAGGCCGTTCACCGCGCTGGTGAGGTCGGCGTCCTCGAACACGATGTTCGGCGACTTGCCGCCCAGTTCGAGGGAGAGGCTCTTGAGGCTGCGTCCCGCAGCCGAGGCGATGGCCTGGCCGGTCGCGGTCGAGCCGGTGAAGGCGATCTTGTCGACGCCGGGGTGCGTGGTCAGCGCGGTGCCCGAGGGCTGCCCGTAGCCGGTGACGACGTTGAAGACGCCCGGCGGCAGCCCGCACTCCGCGGCCAGCTCGGCGATGCGGATGGTGGAGACGGGCGTGATCTCCGACGGCTTGGCGATGACCGTGCACCCGGCGGCGAGGGCCGGGCCGAGCTTCCAGACCAGCAGGAGCAGCGGAGAGTTCCACGGCGTGATGGCGGCGACGACGCCGAGCGGCTCGCGCACCGTGTAGTTGAGCATCTGCTTGAGGTGCAGTGGGTTGGTGTGACCGGTCGGCATCTGCGCCAGGCCGGCGTAGTAGTTGAAGTACTCCGGCATGAGACGCGCCTGACCGGCCATCTCGCGGATCAGCTTGCCGTTCTCGTCGACCTGCAGCTGGGCGATCTCGTCGGCGTGGTCGGCGATGGCCTGGCCGAAGCGGATCAGGAAGGCGGCTCGGTCGGCGGCACGCCAGCCGGCCCACTCGCCCTCGAAGGCCGCTCGTGCGCTGGCGACCGCGCGGTCGACGTCGGCCAGGCTCGCGTCGGGCACCTGCGCCCAGACCCGGCCGTTGGCGGGGTTGACGACGTCGAGGTACCTGCCCTCAGCCGGCTCGACCTGCTGGTTGTCGATGAACAGTCCGTAGCGGGTGGTCCCCAGCTCGGTGAGCGGTGAGAGGGGAGAGGGCGCAAGGGACATCGGTGAAGACCTCGTTCTCGGGGGTGCGGGTGCCGCCCGGTGTGTGCGGCGGCTGAGGCGGCCGGCGGCCGGCATCGCTGTGGTGGCGCAGACCACACTAAGGGATTGTTCAACAATCCAGCAAGAGGGCCGATGGATCCCGCTACGATGGCGCCATGAGCGACGTCCCCGGCCTGGCACCCATCCCGCGGCTGTCCTCCCTGCGTTCCATGGCGGTCGAGGCCATCCGCGCGGAGATCATCAGCGGCCGGCTGGCGCCGGGGACCCGGCTGATCGAGCGGGAGCTGTGCGAGCAGCTCGACGTGTCGCGCAACACGCTCCGGGAGGCCTACAGGCAGCTCGAGGCCGAGGGCTTCATCGTCGTCGTGCCGCACCGGGGGCCGACCGTCTCGGAGATGAGCGAGCGCGAGGCGCGGGGCCTGTTCGAGGTCCGCGAGGCGCTGGAGGGCCTGGCGGTCCGGCTGTTCGTCGAGCGGGCGTCGGCTCAGGACCGCGAGGCGCTGCTGACCGCCGTCGAGGCGCTGCGCGATGCGCACGCCGGGGGCGACGTCACCGAGATGCTGGCGCGCAAGAACGCCTTCTACGACGTCCTCTACCGCGGGGCCGACAACGACGTGCTGCACGCCCAAGCGCAACTGCTGGGCAACCGGCTCGCGCGTCTGCGTGGGCGGTCGCTGTCCGAGCCCGGCCGGCCGGCGCAGAGCATGGCCGAGATCGAGGGCGTCGTGGAGCGGATCGTCGCCGGTGACGCCGAGGGTGCCAGCCGCCTGTGGCGCGAGCACATCCGCTCGGCGGCCCGCTCGGCGATCGGCTCCGCCGCGCTGGCCTCCTGACGGCGGCGGGGCGCTAGGCCGCGGCTGACACGCTCGGCCGCAGGGCCCGGCCGAGCACGAGGGTGACGACGCCGGCGAGCACGACGCCGAGCAGGCCCACCCGCAGGCTCGTGGCGTCGGCGACCGCGCCGACCAGCGGCGGCGAGGCGAGGAAGCCGATCCGCAGCAGCCAGTTGACCACCGTCAGGCCGACGCCGTGCCGCAGGCCGGGCAGCTCGTCGGCGGCGGCGTAGACGGCCGGGACGAGGGTGGCCACGCCGAGCCCGGCGAGCGCGAAGCCGACGAGCGTCGTCGCCAGCGACGGCACCGCCAGCGCCAGGCCCATGCCGACGGCGATCAGCGCGCCGCCGCCGCGGGCCACCCGGCGCTGGCCGAAGCGGTCGACCACCCGGTCGCCGGTCAGCCGGCCCACGGTCATCGCCACCGACAGCGCGACGAAGCCCAGGCCCGCCGTGGCGACACCCGTGCCCACCTCGCCGCGCAGGTAGAGCGCGGCCCACGACGACCCGGCGTCCTCCACGAACGCCCCGCAGGTGGCCAGCACGCCGAGGGCGGCCATCGCGCCGAGCGACGCCCGCATCCCCGGGCGCCCGGCCGACGGGGCGCCGTCGTCGCCGGCGGGCTCCTCGTGGTCGGGGCCGGGCAGCATCCGGCGATACGCGACCAGCGCGACGACGGCGAACACCACCGCCACGACGCCGAGGTGCACCGCGAGCGGCACGCGCAGGCCGGCGGCGGCCGAGCCGAGCAGGCCACCGGCCACCGCGCCGACGCTCCAGAGCCCGTGGAAGGCGTTGAGGATCGACCGGTCGTAGGCCCGCTGCACCCGCAGCCCGTGCGCGTTCTGCGCGACGTCGACGACGGCGTCCAGCGCCCCGGCGACGAACAGCGCGGCGGCCAGCGTCCACCACGACGGCGCCACGGCCGCGCCCCAGATGGCTCCCGCGAGCCCGACGAGCCCCCACGAGGCCACCCGCGCCGACCCGAAGCGACGCATGAGCGCGGCCGAGGCCAGCGCGCTCACCAGGGCGCCGAGGGGGAGCGCGGCGAGGGCGGCGCCGAGGGCGGCGTTGCCGATGTCGAGGCGGTCCTTCACCTCGGGCAGCCGCGGCACGAGGTTGGCGTAGAGCACCGCGTTGACGAAGAAGCAGGTGGCGACGGCGGCGCGGGCGGCGCGCAGGTGCGCGGGGACCGCGAGGGTGTCCGACACGGGTGTCCTGTCCGGGAGGGGTCAGCGCGCGAAGCGGGCGAAGGCCGCGCGGATCTGGTCGGGGGTCATGGGGTCGGTCGACAGGGCGCTGTGCAGCACCAGGCCCTCGACCATGGCGTCGATCTCCCTGGCGGTGACCGGGTCGAAGTGCCGCTCCAGGCTGCGGCGGCTGCGCTGCATCCAGTCCTGGGTGACCGCGCGCAGCGCCGGCCGCCGGGCGGCCGCGGCGTAGAGCTCGACCATCACCACGAAGTCGCGGTGCGAGACGAGCAGGTCGTCGGTGAGGTGGGCGACGAGCACCTCGAGCGCGGCCGCGGTGTCGGCCGCCGCCCGCATCCGCTCGTCGAAGCGCGGCGCCACCTCGTCGACGTGCCGGGTGAAGGCCGCGGTGTGCAGCTCGTCCAGGGACGCGAAGTGGTAGGTCAGCGACCCCAGCGGCACGTCGGCGGCGCGGGCGATCGCCCGGTGCGTGGCGCCCACGACGCCCACCTCGGCGATGACGTCGACGGTGGTGGCCACCAGCCGGTCGCGCCGCCCGGGGTCGTGCCGTCGGGCCCGGCGCACGGGCGCCTGGGTCACGACGGCTCCAGCGTGCGCACGACCCGCGCCGGGTTGCCGACGGCGACCACCCCGGCCGGCAGGTCGCGGGTGACCACCGAGCCGGCGCCGACGACGGTGTCCGCGCCGATGGTGACGCCGGGGAGCACGACGACGCCGCCGCCGAGCCAGACGTTGTCGCCGATGGTGATCGGCTGCGCGGCCTCCCACTTGTCCCGGCGCGGGCCGGGCTCCACCGGGTGCGTGGGGGTGAGCAGCTGGACGTTCGGCCCGATCTGGACGTCGTCGCCGATCGTGATCGTCGCGACGTCGAGGGCGACCAGGCCGAAGTTGGCGAAGCAGCGGGCGCCGATGCGGAGGGAGCTGCCGTAGTCGACGTGCAGCGGCGGGCGGATCTCGGTGTCCTCGCCGACGGCGCCGAGCAGCTCGCCGAGCAGCCGGCGGCGCAGCGGGCGCTGCCGCGCGGTGGTGGCGTTGTAGGCCGCAGCGAGGTCCTGCGCCCGCGCGCTCGCCTCGGCCAGCTCGGGGTCGTCGGCGATGTAGAGGTCACCGGCGAGCATGCGCTCGCGCATGGTGCGGGGGTCGGCGGGAGCGGCCATGCGGACGACCGTACACATACTAGGAACGTCCGTACACAGCGATCCTCACGCGAGCGCCCGGGCCACCGCCTCCTCGGCCCGGCGCCGCGCCGAGCCGTCGCCCTCCACCAGGGCCGAGACCGTCGACCCGTCGACCAGGGCGACCAGCGTGGCGACGTCGGTGCCGGCGCGGCCGCACCGGTCGAGGAGGTCGGCGAGCGCGGCGTCGATCGCGAGCCGGGCGTCGCGCAGCACCGGCCGCAGCGCCGGGTGCCGCCCGCAGGCCAGGAACCGCTCGTAGAGGGCGAGCAGCTCGTCGTCGCCGGTGCGCCCGGCCCCGTGGACGACGTCGACGACCAGGCGCGCGGTCGCCGCCGCGGAGCGGGCGCGGCGGGACACCCCGGCGACCAGCTCCTCGGCCTCCGCCCGCTCCTGCGCGGCGAGGGCGGCCACGGCCGCGGCCCGCAGGTCGTCGATGCTCGCGAAGTAGTAGGTGGTGGCGGCCAGCGGGACCCCCGAGGCGGCGACGACGGCCCGGTGGGTCAGCGCGTCCGGCCCCGCCTCGGCCAGCACGCGCGCGGCCGCCTCGACGATCGCGGCGCGCCTCGCCTCGCCCTTGCCGGTCAGGCGGGTCATCAGTGCGCCGCCGACGGCGCGAGCTGCAGCAGCAGCACGCCGCCGAGGATGAGCAGGATCGCGACGATGCGCATGGTGGTGGTCGGGTCGCCGAGGACGGCCATGCCGACGATCGCCGTGCCGCCGGCGCCGATGCCGGTCCAGACGGCGTAGGCGGTGCCCACCGGCAGCGTGCGCAGAGCGGCCGACAGCAACAGGAAGCTCGCGGCGGCGCACACGACGAACGCGACCGACCACCACAGGCGCGTGAAGTTCTCCGACTGCTTGAGCGAGACGGCGAAGGCGGTCTCGAACAGGCCGGCGGTGACGAGCAGGGCCCAGGCCATCGTGCGCTCCCTCGGAGTGGTACGTCAGTACCAGTAGAACAGTACACGAGTACCGGCCCGGTCAAGATCGTGAGTTGCCGCACAGGCGGGATGGAGCCGGCCCCCGGCGGCATTGACCTCCTCGTGCACGACCTCTGGGGACTCACGCGCCGCCGCGCGCTCGACTACGGCCGGGTGACGACCGCCGCCTGTCGCCGCGGCGCCCTCCACCCCTCCTGACGTCCTCCCCGCTCCGAAAGGCACCCCTCCGTGCTCGCACGTCTCCGCCGCGTCCCCTTCGCGGCGCAGGTCCTCCTCGCGCTCGTCGTCGGCGTGGTCCTCGGCCTCGTCGCCCGCGAGATGGGCCCCGTCGCCGACGGGACCCCCAACTGGCTCACCAGCACCCTGCAGACCGTCGGCGGCACCTTCGTCACGCTGCTCAAGGCGCTGGTCCCGCCGCTGATCGTCACCGCGGTGATCGTCAGCATCGCCAACCTCCGGCAGGTCTCCAACGCCGCCCGGCTGGCCGCGCAGACCCTGCTGTGGTTCGGCATCACCGCGCTGATCGCCGTCACCATCGGCATCGGCCTGGGCCTGCTCACCGAGCCCGGCCGCAACAACTCCGTCGACGCGGCCGCCGCCACCGACCCCGGCACCACCGGCGGCTGGTGGGACTTCCTCACCGGTCTGGTGCCCGGCAACATCCTCGGCCTGCAGGCCTCCGCGGGCGACGACGGCTCGGTGGGCCTGTCGTTCAACGTGCTGCAGCTGATCGTCATCTCGGTCGCCATCGGCGTCGCCGTCCTCAAGGTCGGCGAGCCCGCCGAGCCGTTCCTGCGCCTGGTCCGCTCCGCGCTGGCGATCGTCCAGAAGGTGCTGTGGTGGGTCATCCTGCTGGCCCCGATCGGCACCGTCGGCCTCATCGGCAACGCCGTCGCCAGCTACGGCTGGGACTCCCTCGGCAGCCTCGGCGTCTTCGCCGGCTCCGTCTACGCCGGCCTCGCCCTGGTGCTGTTCGTCGTCTACCCGGTGCTGCTCCGGCTGCACGGCCTCTCGCCGCTGCGCTGGTTCGCCGGCGCCTGGCCGGCCATCCAGCTGGCCTTCGTCTCGCGCTCGTCGATCGGCACCCTGCCGGTGACCGAGCGGGTGACCGAGCAGAACCTGGGCGTCCCGCGGTCCTACGCCTCCTTCGCCGTGCCGCTGGGCGCGACGACGAAGATGGACGGCTGCGCGGCGATCTACCCGGCGCTCGCGGCGATCTTCGTGGCGCAGTTCTTCGGCGTGGACCTGTCGGTCACCGACTACCTGCTGATCGCGCTGGTCTCCGTCGTCGGCTCGGCCGCCACGGCCGGCGTCACCGGCGCGGTGGTCATGCTGACCCTCACGCTGTCCACCCTGGGCCTGCCGCTCGCCGGCGTCGGCCTGCTGCTGGCGATCGACCCGATCCTCGACATGGGCCGCACCGCGGTGAACGTCGCCGGCCAGGCGCTGGTGCCGACGATCGTGGCCAAGCGCGAGGGCATCCTCGACGTCGAGCGGTTCCGCACCGGGCGGGCCTCCGCCCCGGTCGCCGAGGAGACCGGCGGGGTCGACGCCGACCTGCGCCAGCCCGCCACCGCCTGATCCGCACGGCCTGATCCGCACCGCCTGATCCCCGCACCGCCCGACGGGCCGGTGACCTCCCCGCGGAGGTCGCCGGCCCGTCGTCGTCAGCGGGAACCGGCGGGGTCCGCGGCGAGCGCCCGGATCCGCCACTCCGCGGCGTGCCGGCCGCCCGGCTCGAGGACGACCACGTCCTCGCCGCTGCGGAAGGCGTCCGGCGGGCACGTCATGGGCTCGACCGCCAGCCCCGCGCGGTGCAGCTCCGGCTCCGGGCGGTCGGCCGTGTGCAGCTGCACCCACGGCAGCGCCCGCGGGTCCCACTCCAGCGCCACCCCGCTCCCGTCGGCGCAGCGGACCTCCGCGCGGGCGCTCCCGTCGGCCTCCGGCGCGACGGCCGTGACCGCGTGGTCGACGGCCACCCCGGCCAGGGGGGTGCGGGCGCGCCGGGAGTCGAGGGCCGTGCCGTCGACCGGCCGGCGGCCGACCGGCAGGAGGCGCCCGGGGTCGACCTCGAGGTACTCGGCGGCCCGCAGGGTCAGCGTCCAGTCGTCCACCCGCCCGGGCCCGGCGACCAGGTAGGGGTGCACCGAGCACCCGTAGGGCGCCGCGGTGCCGCCGGTGTTCTCCGCCTCGAGCCGCCAGGACAGCCCGTCCTCGTGCACCCGGTAGGTGACGACGACGTCGAGCCGGTGCGGGTATCCCGGCTGGGGGACCACCCGGGCGCCCAGCGACACGGCGTCGGGGGAGGGGTCGTGCACCTCCCACCGGGTCCAGCACAGCAGGCCGTGCAGCGCCGTGCGGCGGTCCGGCTCGGTGAGCGCGAGCTGCTCCTCCCGGCCCGCCCAGCGGTAGCGGCCCTCGCCGATGCGGTTGGGCCAGGGGACGAGGACCGAGCCCCGGAACACCGGCCGCAGGTCGGCGGCGTCGAAGCCCGCCACCAGGTCGCGGTCGCCCAGGCGCAGCCGGCGCAGACCGCCGCCGACCTCGGTCACCACGGCGGTGACGTCCCCGGCGCGGAGGTGGACCTGCCGGCCGGTGGGGGGAGGCGCGTGCACCATGGCTGCGAACGTTAACAGACTGTGATGCACGCCCCATGTCCGCGCGGAGCGCCGCGTCGCGCGGGACTCCGACGGGTTGCCGGGACCCCTTGACGGCGATGCATGTTTGCGTTCACAGTGTCCCGCGTCACGCCCAGCAGCGTCGCCGGGCCCGCAGGACGAGCCGCCTGAGAGCGCGTCCCCGGGACCAGTCAGCGGTGGTCGCTCCGGGGAGCACCACGTGTCCGGACCCGACGGGCCGGCAGGAACTCACAGGAGGCAGACGTTGATCAGGAACAAGCTCCTCGCCGTCGTCACGGCGTCGGTCGCGGCCCTCGGGCTGGCCGCCTGCGGCGGCTCGGCCAGCGGCAGCGGCGGCGGAGGCGGTGGCGGCGGTGACGACACCATCACGATGGGCTTCGCGCAGGTCGGCGCCGAGAGCGGCTGGCGCACCGCCAACACCCAGTCCATCCAGGAGTCGGCCGAGGCCGCCGGCATCGAGCTGCAGTTCTCCGACGCCCAGGGCGAGCAGGAGAACCAGATCTCGGCGATCCGCTCCTTCATCCAGCAGCGGGTGGACGTCATCGCCTTCAGCCCCGTGGTCGAGACGGGCTGGGACGCCGTCCTCCTCGAGGCCAAGCGCGCGAACATCCCGGTGATCCTCACCGACCGCTCGGTGGAGACCGAGCAGGAGGACCTCTTCGTCACCTTCCTCGGCTCGGACTTCGTCGAGGAGGGCCGCAAGGCCGGCGAGTGGGCCGTGGAGAACTGGGCCTCGACCGGCGCGCAGTGGAACATCGCCGAGCTGCAGGGCACCACCGGCGCCGCGCCGGCGATCGACCGGCAGGAGGGCTTCGCCGAGGCGATCGCCGACAGCCCCAACCTGACGATCGTGGCCTCGCAGTCGGGCGACTTCACCCGCACCGGCGGCCGCGAGGTCATGGAGGCGATGCTCAACTCCAACCCCGAGATCAACGCCGTCTACGCGCACAACGACGACATGGCGCTGGGCGCCATCGAGGCCATCGAGGCGGCCGGCAAGGTGCCCGGCCAGGACATCCAGATCATCTCGGTCGACGCGGTCCGCGACGGCATGCAGGCGCTCGCCGACGGCAAGATCAACTTCATCGTCGAGTGCAACCCGCTGCTCGGTGAGCAGCTGATGGAGCTCGCCCAGCAGGTGCTCGACGGCGAGGAGGTCCCCGAGCGCGTGGTGACCGAGGAGACCACCTTCACCCAGGAGCAGGCGCGGGAGGCCCTCCCGGACCGGAAGTACTGATCCCGTCCGGGGGAGCCGGTCCGGCCCCCGCCCCCGCCCGCCCGGGTGTCCACCCCCGGGCGGGCGGCGGGTACCACCTCCCGAGAGGACTCCCGTGTCCCCAGCCCCCGCCGCCGGCCCGCCGGCCGCACCCGAGCCGGTCGTCGCGATGACCGGCATCACCATCCAGTTCCCGGGCGTCAAGGCCCTCGACGACGTCTCGCTGCGGCTGTTCCCCGGCGAGGTCCACGCCCTGATGGGCGAGAACGGCGCCGGGAAGTCCACGCTGATCAAGGCACTCACCGGCGTCTACGCCTACGACGCCGGCACGGTGACCCTCGGCGGCGTCGAGCAGCGCTTCGCCACCCCCGCCGACGCGCAGGCGGCCGGCATCAGCACCGTGTACCAGGAGGTCAACCTCTGCCCGAACCTCACGGTGACCGAGAACATCGTCCTCGGCCGTGAGCCCCGCCGCCGTGGCTCGATCGACCGGCGGGCCTCCCGGGAGCGGGCCGGGCGGGTGCTGCGGGAGCTGCACCTCGACATCGACCCGAGGTCCGTCCTCGGGTCACACCCCATCGCCGTCCAGCAGCTGGTGGCGATCGCGCGCGCCGTCGACACCGACGCCCGGGTCCTCGTCCTGGACGAGCCGACGTCGAGCCTCGACGCGGGCGAGGTCGCCGAGCTGTTCCGGGTCGTGCGCTCCCTGCGCGACCGCGGGGTGGCGATCCTGTTCGTCTCGCACTTCCTCGAGCAGGTCTACGCGATCAGCGACCGCATGACCGTCCTGCGCAACGGCCGGCTGGTGGGGGAGCACCGCACCGCGGACCTCCCGCGCACCGAGCTCGTGCGGGCGATGATCGGCCGCGAGCTGGCGACGCTGGAGGACCTCGACCGCGCCGCGCCGCGGCCGGTCGAGGAGGGCGCGGTGCCGCGGCTGGCGGCCACCGGCCTCGGCCGCAAGGGCGCCGTCGAGCCCGCCGACGTCCGCGTGCACGCCGGGCGCGTGGTCGGACTCGCCGGGCTGCTCGGCTCCGGGCGCACCGAGCTCACCCGCCTGCTGTTCGGCGCCGACCGCGCGACCAGCGGCCGCGTGGAGGTCGACGGCCGGCCGGTGCGCCTGCGCTCGCCCCGGAGCGCGATCGCCCAGGGCATCGCCTTCTGCTCCGAGGACCGCAAGGCCGAGGGCGTCGTCGGCGACCTGACGGTGCGCGACAACGTCCTGCTCGCCCTGCAGGCCCGGCGCGGGTGGCTGCGGCCGATCCCGCGCCGCGCCGGGGACGAGATGGTCGCCCGCTACATCCGCGCGCTCGACGTCCGGCCGGCCGATCCCGGCGCCCTGCTGCGCAACCTCTCCGGCGGCAACCAGCAGAAGGTGCTGCTGGCCCGCTGGCTGCTCACCGAGCCGCGGCTGCTCCTCCTCGACGAGCCCACCCGCGGCATCGACATCGGGGCCAAGGCGCAGATCCAGGAACTGGTCGCGCAGCTGGCCGCGGAGGGGATGTCCGTGGTCTTCGTGTCCGCGGAGCTCGAGGAGGTCCTGCGCATCTGCGACTCCGTCGTGGTGCTGCGCGACCACCACACGGTGGCCGACCTCGACGCCTCCGACGCCACCCTCGACGGCGTCGTCGACCTCATCGCCCGGGGGAACGCCCGTGACTGACACCTCCACCGGCCCCCGGCGCGCGGCCGGCGGCCTGTTCGACCGGGCCCGCCGCTCCCCGGTCCTCTGGGCGCTCGCCGCACTGGGCGTCCTGCTGCTGTTCAACCTCGTGGCCAACCCGGGCTTCTTCAGCCTGCGGATCCAGGACGGCCACCTGTTCGGCAACCTCGTCAACGTCGTCAAGAACGTCGCGCCGGTGCTGCTCATCGCCGTCGGCATGACGCTGGTGATCGCCACCCGGGGCATCGACCTGTCGGTGGGCGCGGTCCTCGCCATCTCCGGCTCGGTGGCCTTCACGATCATCGAGGGCTCGGACGACCCGTCCTCGGGTGCGACCGCGGCGCTGGCCATCGCGGTCGCCGTCGCCGCCGGGCTGGTGCTCGGGGCCTGGAACGGGTTCCTCGTCGCGGTCGTCGGGATCCAGCCGATCATCGCGACGCTGGTCCTGATGACCGCCGGCCGCGGCATCGCGATGCTCGTGACCGACGGCAACATCGTCACCGCGGAGAACCCCGTCTTCGACTGGCTCGGCGGCGGCTTCCTCCTCGGGCTGCCGGTCCAGGTGGTCATCACGGCGCTGGTGCTGCTGGCGGTCGGGCTGTTCACCCGTCGGACCGCACTGGGCGTGCTCATCGAGGCCGTCGGCGTCAACCCGGCCGCGGCCCGGCTGGCCGGCGTCCGGGCCCGCAGCATCACCTTCACCGTCTACGTCTTCGTCGCCCTGGTGGCGGCCGTGGCCGGCCTCATGGTCACCGCCAACGTCAGCGCGGCCGACGCCAACCGGGCCGGGCTGTTCATCGAGCTCGACGCGATCCTCGCCGTCGTCATCGGCGGGACGTCGCTGGCCGGCGGGCGCTACTCCCTGACCGGCACGGTCGTCGGCGCGCTCATCCTGCAGACGCTGACCACCACGGTGCTGACGATGGGGCTGCCCGACGAGTACATCCGGCTGTTCAAGGCCGTCGTGATCATCATGGTGTTCCTGCTGCAGGCGCCGCGGGTGCGCGCCGCGCTCCGCCGCCGGCGGAGCGCCGCCGCCCCCGCCGGACCGGCGGCGGGCGCCGGGGACCCCGGTCCTCCCCCGCCGGGACCGGCCCGGCCGTCCACCGCGGAGCCGGCCGCCGGCTCCGCGTCCGTCCCCGGCCGCCCGGCCGAGCAGGGGGTCCTCCGATGACCGTCTCCGACACCCGGCTGCCCGAGGCCCCCGACCGGCCGCCGGTCCCGGCGACGGCTCCGGGGTGGCAGGGCGCGGTGCGCCGCTGGCTGCGCAGCACCAGCACCGGGTCCAGCACCGTCTCGGTGCTCATGACCGCGGTCCTGCTGGTGGTGCTCTTCGGCGCGGGCTCGGTCCGCTACGAGAACTTCGGGTACCCGCAGGTGGCGCTGAACCTGCTGGTCGACAACGCCTACCTGATCGTGCTCGCGGTCGGGATGACCTTCGTGATCCTGACCGGCGGGATCGACCTCTCCTCCGGGGCGGTGGTCGCGCTCGGCACGGTGATGGCCGCGAGCCTGCTGCAGGCGGGCTGGCCGGCGCCGCTGGTCGTCGTCGCCGTGCTCGCCACGGGGTCGCTGCTCGGGTGGCTGATGGGGCTGGCCATCCACGGCCTGCAGCTGCAGCCGTTCATCGTGACGCTGGCCGGGATGTTCCTGGCCCGCGGGATCTGCTTCGCCATCAGCGGGCCCTCGATCCCGATCCAGGACGACCTGTTCACCGCGGTCGCGATCAACGTGGTCGAGCTGCCGGGCGGGACGTTCCTGTCCTACGGCGCGGTCCTCGCGCTGGTCGTCGTGGCGGTGGCGGCCTACGTCCTGCACCGGACCCGCTTCGGGCGGACCGTCTACGCCATCGGCGGCAGCGAGTCCTCCGCGGCGCTGATGGGGCTGGCCGTCGGCCGGACGAAGGTCGGCGTCTACGTCATCAGCGGCTTCTGCTCCGCGCTCGGCGGACTGCTGTTCAGCGTCTACATCCTCTCCGGCTGGAGCCTGCACGGGATCGGCCTGGAGCTCGACGCGATCGCGGCGGTGGTCATCGGCGGCACGCTGCTGGTGGGCGGGCGGGGGCTGGTGGTCGGGTCGCTGCTCGGGGTCCTGGTCCTCGGCACGATCAAGGCGCTCATCGACTTCGACGGCGGCCTGAACTCCTGGTGGACGAAGATCACCATCGGCGTCCTGCTGCTGGTCTTCGTGGTGCTGCAGCGGCTCACCGCACGGCGCGCCGGATCGACGTCGTGACCACCCTGGGCAGCCCGGCCCGGGGCGGCGCCACGGGCCGCGGGACCCGCCGCGGCCTGACAGGATCGGCGGCGATGGGCGCGCGACCGAGGGGCCAGGCGGCCGGCAGCCGTCCCGCGGTCATGACCGACGTCGCCCGGCTCGCGGGCGTCTCCGCGCAGACGGTGTCCCGGGTGCTCAACGACCACCCGCACGTGGCCGAGGAGACCCGCACCCGGGTGCTCGCGGCCATGGACAAGCTGGGCTACCGCCGCAACCTCACCGCGCGGGCCCTGGTCACCCGCCGCACCGACACGATCGGCGTCGTCGCGTTCGACACCGGCCTCTACGGCCCGGCGAGCACGCTGTTCAGCCTCGAGCAGGCGGCCCGCGAGCGCGGCTACCACGTGCACGTCGCCACCGTGCCCGACCTCTCGGAGGAGGGGTTCACCGAGGCGGTCGAGCGGCTGCGCGAGCACTCGGTGTCCGGCGTCGTCGTCCTGGCGCCGCAGCGCGCGGCGGTCCGGGTGATGGCCGGGCTGCCGGCCGACCTCCCGGCGGTGGCCGTCGAGGGCGGCGCCGCTCCCGGCATCACGTCCGTGGTGATCGACCAGGTCGGCGGCGCGGTGCAGGCCACCCGGCACCTCGTCGACCTCGGGCACCGCCGGATCGGCCACGTCACGGGGCGGGAGGACTGGATCGAGTCCGCCGCGCGACTGCACGGCTGGCAGCAGACGATGGCCGCCGCCGGCCTGGCCGCCGACGTCGTGCTCCCCGGCGACTGGGGCGCGCGGTCGGGCTACGAGGCCGGTCTCGCGCTGGTGGCGGCGGGCGTCCCGGTGACCGGGGTGTTCGTCGCCAACGACCACATGGCGCTCGGGATGATCCGGGCGCTGGCCGAGGGCGGCGTCCGGATCCCCGAGGACGTCAGCGTGGTCGGCTTCGACGACATCGCCGAGGCGGAGTACCTGCGCCCGCCGCTCACCACCGTGCGGCAGGACTTCGCCGAGGTGGGCCGGCGCTGCGTGGACCTGCTCCTGCAGCGGATCGAGGACCCGGGCTGGTCCTCGGCCGAGGACGCCGTCGTCGTCCCCGCGACCCTCGTCGTCCGCGCCTCCACCGCGCCGCCGCCCGGCGACTGACACCCGCCGTCCCCGCGCCCCGGCAGGGGCGCTCCCCCCGTCGCGTCCGCGACGGGTCCCCAGCACACCCGATGACCCCCGGGCGCGGCCGCCGCGACCCGTTCCCGACGTCGGCCGGCCCGGCCGGCGTCAGAGCAGGAGGACCGATGCCGGAACACGCCGGCGCAGTGATCACCGGCGGGCGCACGGCCCTGGGGATCGAGCTCGGGTCGACACGGATCAAGGCGGTGCTGATCGGGCCGGACCACGTCCCGCTCGGGGTCGGCAGCTCCGACTGGGAGAACCAGCTCGTGGACCGGATCTGGACGTACGCCCTGGACGACGTCTGGACCGGGGTGCAGCAGAGCTTCGCCGCCCTGGTCGAGGACGTGCGGCGGCGTCACGGGGTCGAGCTGTCCACGGTCGGGGTCCTGGGCGTGTCGGCGATGATGCACGGCTACCTCGCGTTCGACGCCTCCGGTGAGCTGCTCACGCCGTTCCGCACGTGGCGCAACACGAACACCGGACGCTCGGCCGAGCGGCTGAGCGCGGAGTTCGGCGTCAACGTCCCGCACCGGTGGAGCGTCGCGCACCTCTACCAGGCGATCCTGGACGGCGAGGAGCACGTCGGTCGTCTGGACCACCTGACGACCCTGGCCGGCTACGTGCACTGGAGGCTCACCGGCGAGAAGGTCCTCGGCATCGGTGACGCGAGCGGCATGTTCCCCATCGACGACGGCACCCGCGGCTACGACGCCGGGATGCTGGCCCGGTTCGACCAGCTGGCCGCCGAGGCGGGGGTGGACCTGAACCTCGCCGACCTGCTCCCCAGGATCGAGTCCGCCGGCCACCGGTGCGGCGAGCTCACCGAGGCCGGCGCGGAGCTGCTCGACCCGACCGGGCGGTTGCGCCCCGGCATCCCGCTCTGCCCGCCGGAAGGCGACGCGGGCACCGGGATGGTCGCCACCAACTCGGTCGCTCCGCGCACCGGCAACGTGTCCGCCGGCACCAGCGTCTTCGCGATGGTCGTGCTGGAGCACGAGCTCGCCAGGGTCCACCGCGAGCTGGACCTGGTCACCACGCCGGCCGGCGACCCGGTGGCCATGGTGCACTGCAACAACGGGGCCAGTGAGCTGGAGGCCTGGGTCGGGCTGTTCACCGAGTTCGCCCGGGCCCTGGGGGCCCCGGCGGACCCCTCGGCGGTCTTCGAGGTCCTGTTCACCGGGGCGCTCGCCGGCGCCAGTGACGGCGGCGGGATGCTGGCCTACAACTACCTGTCCGGGGAGCCGATCACCGGGCTCGGGGAGGGCCGGCCGCTCTTCCTGCGGTCCCCGGACAGCCGGCTGGAACTCGGCACCTTCGTCCGGACCCACCTGTACTCGTCCCTGGCCACGCTCCGGATCGGCATGGACGTCCTGCAACAGGCCGAGGGCGTGCGGCTCGACCGGATGTTCGCCCACGGCGGCCTGTTCAAGACCGAGGGCGTCGCCCAGCGCTTCCTGGCCGCCGCCCTCGACACCCCGGTCTCCGTCGGCGACGTCGCCGGCGAGGGAGGCGCCTGGGGCATGGCCGTCCTGGCCGCCTTCGCCGCCAGTCGCTCCCCGGACCGGAGCCTGGCGGACTACCTGGAGACCACGGTCTTCCCCGGCGCGGACGTGCGGACGGCCGAGCCGGACCCGGTCGACGTCGCCGGGTTCGACGCCTTCATGCAGCGCTACGTCGCCGCGCTCCCGGTCGAGCGCGCCGCCGTCGACCACGTCAGCCCCGCCCAGCGAGGAGAACCCCGATGACCGCCGTCCTGACCGAGCGCGGCACACACCGCGCGCAGCGCGACCACGTCGCCCGCCTGCACGCCGAGCTGACCCGCTACGGCCTGGTCACCTGGACCTCCGGGAACGTCTCCGAGCGGGTGCCCGGCGAGGACCTGTTCGTCATCAAGGGCAGCGGGGTCTCCTACGACGGCCTGTCCTGGGAGGGCATCACGGTCTGCGACCTCGACGGCGGCGTCGTCGACGGGGTCCGCAAGCCCTCGAGCGACACCGACGCACACGCCCACGTCTACCGCGAGATGCCGGAGGTGGGCGGCCAGGTGCACACCCACAGCCCCTACGCCACCGCCTGGGCGGCGCGCGCGGAGGAGATCCCCTGCGTGCTGACGGCGATGGCCGACGAGTTCGGCGGCCCCGTGCCGGTCGGGCCGTTCGCCCTCATCGGCGACGACTCGATCGGGCGGGGGGTGGTGGCCACGCTGCGCGGTTCCCGCTCGCCGGCGGTGCTCATGCGCAACCACGGCGTCTTCACCGTCGGCGCGTCCGCCCGCGACGCGGTCAAGGCGGCCGTCATGTGCGAGGACGTCGCCCGCACGGTGCACCTGTCCCGGCAGCTCGGGGAACCGCTGCCGATCAGCCCCGGCCACGTCGACGCGCTGTACGCGCGCTACCAGAACGTCTACGGACAGTGAGGAGGAACGCCGTCGTGGTCGCAGACCCGTTCGCCGCGCACGAGGTGTGGTTCCTGACCGGCAGCCAGGGGCTGTACGGCGAGGACACGCTGCTGCAGGTCGCCGAGCAGTCGCAGCGGGTGGCCAAGGCGCTCGACGAGTCCACCGAGGTGCCGGTGCGGGTCGTGTGGAAGCCGGTGCTCACCGACGCCGGCGCCATCCGCCGCACGATGGGGGAGGCGAACGAGGATCCCTCCTGCGTCGGCGTGGTCACCTGGATGCACACCTTCAGCCCGGCGAAGATGTGGATCTCCGGCCTCGACGCGCTGCGCAAGCCGCTGCTGCACCTGCACACCCAGGCCGACGCCGCCCTGCCGTGGGCGACGATCGACATGGACTTCATGAACCTCAACCAGGCCGCCCACGGCGACCGGGAGTACGGGTTCGTGCTGACCCGGCTGCGCATGCCGCGGACGACGGTCGCCGGCCACGTCGGCAACCCGCGGGTGCGCGCCCGCGTGGGCGCCTGGGCCCGCGCGGCGGCCGCGGCCACCGCCGTCCGGTCGCTCCGGCTCGCTCGCTTCGGCGACAACATGCGCGACGTCGCCGTCACCGAGGGGGACAAGGTCGAGGCCGAGATCCGCTTCGGCGTCTCGGTGAACACCTGGGGCGTGAACGACCTCGTCGCCGTCGTCGACGCGGTCGAGGAGAAGGCGGTCGACGCCCTGGTGGAGGAGTACGGCGACCTCTACTCCTTCGCCGACGACTGCCGCCCGGGCGGGCAGCGGCACGAGGCGGTGCGCTACCAGGCGCGGATCGAGGCCGCGCTGCGGACCTTCCTCGGCGACGGCGGCTTCGGCGCGTTCACCACGAACTTCGAGGACCTCGGCGGCCTGCGCCAGCTGCCGGGTCTCGCCGTCCAGCGGCTCATGGCCGACGGCTACGGGTTCGGCGGCGAGGGCGACTGGAAGACCGCCGTCCTGCTCCGCACGCTGAAGGTCGCCGCCGCCGGTCTGCCCGGCGGGACCTCGTTCATGGAGGACTACACCTACGACCTCACCGGGACACCGCGGGTCCTCGGCGCGCACATGCTCGAGGTGTGCCCCACGATCGCCGGCGGCAGGCCGCGGGTGGAGGTGCACCCGCTGTCGATCGGCGGCCGGGAGGACCCCGCGCGGCTGGTGTTCACCGCCGCACCCGGCGAGGGCGTCGTCGTCGGGTGGTGCGACCTCGGGGACCGGTTCCGGTGGGTGGCCAACGAGATCGACGTCGTCGACCCCGGTGAGGCGCTGCCGAACCTGCCGGTGGCGCACGCCGTCTGGCGGCCGCGGCCGGACTTCGAGACGGCCACCGAGGGCTGGCTCACCGCCGGCGGGCCGCACCACACGGTGCTGTCCACGGCGCTGGGCGCCGAGGAGCTCACCGACCTCGCCGAGGTCTTCGGCACCGAGCTGGTGCTCATCGACGACACGACCACCCGCCGGTCGCTGGCCAAGGAGCTGCGCTGGAGCGCGGCCTACCACCGCCTCGCCGGGGGCCTCTGACCGCCGCCGGCCGGCGACCTCCCCGCGGAGGTCACCGGCCGGCGCGCTGCCCGGCGAAGTCCGCGGGCCGGAACTCGCCCTCCGACAGCTTGTGCTCGATCTGCTCGAGGCTGCGCCCGGTCAGCTCGGGCATCTTCAGGTAGAGGAAGACGAACGCGGCGACGTTGAACGCCGCGTACAGCCAGAAGGTCTGACCGGTGCCGATGGTCTCGATGGTCGTCAGCAGCGTCAGCGTGATGAGCAGGTTGGTGCCCCACAGCGACGCCGACTGCGCCGCGGCCCCGGCCTCGCGGGTGGCCAGCGGGTAGATCTCCGAGCCGGTGAGCCAGCCCATCAGCTGGATGCCGCCGGCGGTGAAGGCCATGAAGGCGATGAGCGTGGCGACGATGTAGGGGACCTGCGCCTCGCCGTCGTTGCCGGTGACGAAGAAGGTGCCCAGCACGACCAGCGCCAGCGCCGCGCCCGGCAGCGTGAGCAGGGTGAGCCGCCGCCGGCCGACGCGGTCGATGATCGCCAGCCCGATCAGCTGGGTGACCAGGTAGGTGGCCCCGAGGGCGACGGAGACCCGCAGCGCCGCGGTGTCGGAGAAGCCGTTGTCGGTGAGGATCGTCGGCGAGTAGTAGACGATCATCTCGATGCCCGACAGCTGGGTGAAGATCGCCAGACCGCAGCCGACGACGAGCGCCGGCCGCACCCAGGGCTCCCGCAGGCCGCGCCAGCCGGCCGTCCTCGCCGTCCGCTCGGCCTCCACCAGCTCGTCGATGTCGGACAGTTCGCCGGACACGTCGGTCCCCGCGGGACGGACGCGCTCGAGCGCCTGCCGCGCGTCGTCGTCCCGGCCGTGCTTGACCAGCCAGCGCGGGCTGTCCGGCAGGCGCAGCATCAGCCCGAGCATGATCGCGCTGGGCACCACGGCCGCCCCGATCGCGACGCGCCAGTCGACGGCCTCGGTGGCACCCACGATCGTGGCGACGAGGATCCCGACGCCGATGGCGATCTGGAAGAAGAGCACCAGCCGGCCGCGGTAGCGGCTGGGGGCGAGCTCGGCGACGTACACCGGCGCGGTCTGCGTGGCGCCGCCGACGGCGAACCCGAGGACCACCCGCGCGATCGACAGCGTCAGCGGGTCCGGCGCCAGCGAGGCGCCGAGCGACCCGACGACGAACACGCCCGCGACGATGAGCAGGGTGCCGCGCCGGCCGCGCCGCTCGGACAGCCGGCTGCACGTCAGGGCGCCGATGACCGCCCCGGCGAGGATCGAGGCCGCGATGACCTGCTCCCAGCCGCTGCCGATGCCGAACTCGTCGCTGATCTGCAGCAGCGCGCCGGAGATGATGCCGGTGTCGTAGCCGTAGAGCAGCCCGGAGATCGCCGACACCAGGGCCACGACGACGACGGCGCCGGTCAGGCCCCCGCCGTCGTCCGGGCCCGTCCGGCTCCCGACGGTGCCGGACGCGCTGCGGGAGGGACCGTCGGACCTGGCCATGGGGCCCACTTCCATCGAGACGCTGAGGTCCCGGTCACGCTACGTCCGGGCTCGGCGAGCTGCCCGGCGAGCGTCGGACGGCGTCCTACTCCGTGCCCTGCTCCGCGATCAGCTCGGTGACCTCCTCGGGCGCCTCCGAGCAGTCGTCGTCGCTGGGCGGCTGGTCCTGGGCGAGCCCCTCGACGCCGGCGTCCTCGACGGGACCGAAGCCCTGCGCCTCCAGGTGCCGCGGCACCCGGTTCTGCGCGTTGACCACGTGCGAGCGCGACAGCCAGCCGAGGCCGTCCTCCACGTCGTAGTCCAGCCCGCCGCCGGGCGCCCGCTGGACGTGGCCGGGGGAGGGGAGCAGCCCGACGAGCTGCACGGCCTGGTCGACGGTGAGCGTGGACGGCGGGGTGTCGAAGTAGTACCAGCTGGCCGAGCAGATGCCGTAGAGCTGCGGGCCGAGCTGCGCGTAGTTGACGTAGAGCTCGAGCATGCGCCGGTCGTCGACCACCAGTGCCAGCTCGGCCGACAGCCCGGCCTCCAGCGCCTTCCGCCAGATGCTCATGCTCTGGTTCAGGAAGAGGTTCTTGGCCACCTGCTGCGGGATGGTGGACCCCGACGGGTCCTCCTCGCCGCGCAGCCGGGCCTCGGCGCGGCCGGAGAGCTCGTCCCAGGTGAAGGCGCCGTCGCGGTAGGGCAGCTGCTGGTCCTCGTGCGCGATGACGGCGGCGAGGAAGTTGCGCGACACGTGCTCCACCGGCACCGACTGCTGGATCGCGCCGAGGTCGTTGGCCGCCATGAACGCCGTCGTCGGCGGGTCCACCCAGCGCAGCGACACCATGACCAGCGCCTGCAGGACGAAGACGACGGCGAGCACGCGGCCGACCCGGCGCAGCCGGCGGCGGCGCGGCCGGCGCGGCTCGGGTCCCCCGTCCCCGCGGCGGCCCCAGCCCCGCCGCCGCTGCGGACCGGGCGGGGCCGGCGGTGCCCCGCCGCCGGGCGGCTGGGCGCCGCGGCCGGGCGGTGTGCCCGGCGCCGACGGGGGAGGCGGCGCCCACGGCTCGCCGTAGGGCGCGCCTGCGTCGTACGGCCCGTCGTACGGCCCGGACGCACCGAACGGCCCGGGTCCCTCGGGCCCGGCGGCCGGCCGGGACATCCGCCGGGTCGGCGCCCGGTCGGTCCAGGACCGCTCGGGCGGGGGCTCGCCGGAGGAGCGGCGGCGGGGCGCGAAGGGCATGCGTGCTGTCCTCCCGTGGACCGACGGACCGGTTCTCCAGGGTACGGGCGGCACTCGTGCGCGAGCCGCCGTCGCGGGCGGTGGGTCGTGCGCCCGGCGGGCGTCGAGCTCGTGTCCACCGCCACCGCCGCCGACGACAGCCGGGGTCCGGTGCCTGTGGCGGGTGCAGGACCGGGAGACGCTCGACGGCGTCCTCGACCAGCTGGTGGGCGACAACGCGGTCGGCGACGGGTTCGAGGTCAGCGAGCGCTCGGTGATCGTCGCCGGCCACCCGGCCGCCGTCTGACGACCGGCCCCCGGCGCACCCGGACGCGCCGCGGCCCCCGCCGGGAGTTCCCGGCGGGGGCCGCGGTCGGACAGCTCAGGGGCGGTGCCCCCGTCGATCAGATGTCGTAGTACATCGCGTTCTCGTGCCGTATGGACTGCCTACATTGGCTAATGACGGACACTGCTCTGAGCTGCGGATTTCCGGTTGGCCGTGCTTGATCACTAGCGGACGTCGCTGAACCTACTGAGAGCCGATTGAGAGCAGGCCCGCAAAGTTCAACCTGTACTCATGCGCGCAGACGCCCTCGAGACCGCTTTCTGCCGTGCGCCCACCGTTCCGTTCGCTGGGGAGGTGGCACCCCGGGTCGCCATCATTCGGCGGGGCGACGGCTCGCTTGGGTCTTCAGCCGTTTTGGTCACTCAGCTCGGGCGCAAGAAGGCCGCGTCCCGACCGAGCAGCCGACGGTTGTGGGCGTCAAGGGCCGACCTGAGTGCTTCACCAAGCCGGAGTATGTCGCGGTCGTAGACGCGTCCGTCCTCCAGCTGGCGGGTCAGCTCCGCGAGCAAGGGTGGCCAGTCCCGACGTGTCGGCGTTACCGGCACGCGAACCTCGACCCGCCGCTCCACCACCTCGATGGCCGACCGGCCGGAAGCTGCGGCGCGGCTCTGCTCCCAGCCGCGACGTCGACAGCCGACCGAGCACCACTTCGGGACCGGCCCTCGCGGCCGGGGCGTGATGGCACCGCCGCACCAGGCGCAAGACGTCGCTGCCTGCCGCCGGGCTTCGCCGATTGAGCGAGCATCCGTCGGTGACTCAGCCGCCACCGGTAGGTCTGTGGCATCCCGTCGTGAACGCCGCTCGCGACGCTGTCGTTCAGCCTCGCGCCGGCGTGTTCGGTCCTCGGTCCGTCGGCCAGCTGCCATGGGCACAGACTCCTCAGCGACCTCCAGCAACCCGTCCGACGAGTTCGCGGACGCCGAGTGCATGAGGTGTGTCCCTCGATCTTGGCCATCTCCAGTGCCGACGGCCCGAGCTCTGCGTGTGCACCGCACGGCCGCTCGACAGGACGCCGCGGCAACGCCTCCATGTGGGGTCATGGGCCACGGCGAGGTGTCCCTGAAGGCGGCTCTAGGGACACGCTCGCCTTGTGACACTCCCTTTGGGTCATCCCTGCTCGCGGACGCTCGCTCTTGCTTGGCGAACGACGCATGCTGCTGGGATCCGGTGGCGACCGTGGGGGACGTGTTTGTGGCGGTAGTGGTCGACTCCAAGGGCATCAGATCCGCGTTGCGGCATGACTCCGGATTGTGGTTGCTGCTGCGCTCCGCGACGCCGGGTGTGCTGGCCGACGTGCTGTCCTCTTGGGTGGCGGAGGCGGCGGGTCGGCTGGGACAGCGTCCGGCCTTGCAGGGGCTGCAGTTGCTAGGTCCCCTGCATCTGTCCGACGGGGCGTTCTTGCTGCGTCTGGTCGGATACGGGAACAGCGCGCATCTGGTGTCGGTGGTGAGCGATCTGTCCGCGACGCTCGAGTCCGCCGGGTTGGACGCCCGTGTCGGGGTTCAGGAGGAGGTTTGGAACCCCGTCGCCTTGACCGGACCGAAGGGTCCTGATGACGTCTCAGGACGGCACCCCGTCACGGCGGTGTCGGTGACCCTGCCTTGGCGTGCCGATGTGCTGCGCCGGCTGGAGCAGCGCCGAGCTTCGGCGCTGCCGCCAGCGTTGCGGATGCGGCACCGCAGCGACCTGCAGGAGGAGGCGTGGGCCGCGGTCGTGGACACCGCGCTGGCGTGGTGTCTGGAGGTGCGCGGAGGCCTGGGCGGACAGCGGTACGTGGCGCATGGGGCGTCGAGCCTTCAGCCGGCCCCGGAGTTGTGGGAGGCCACCGCGCGCCTGGCTCTGCGGAGCGCGCGTCTGCCGGTGCAGGCGAGTGTGGGGAACTGGCCGGGAGAGGCGCGCCAGGTCAGCTTCGAGTACCAGCCGGGCAGGGTGCTGTTCAGCGTCGAAGAGGAGACCTTCCAGGCACCGGGGTTGGTCGTGGCGGCGGTCCGCGAGCTGATCGAACGCCTGGCGCCTCACATCACCTCGGCGTTTGCCTTGCGCACCATCGCCCGCCAGGCTCCGCACCTAACCAGGTCCCTGCTGCCGAGTAAGTGGGCGGAGACGGCGGCGCCGGCGGACCAGATCGACCGCCTGGCGCCAATCGACGACCGGCGAATCATCGACGCCTTCGGCGTCATGTACCTCGGTCCCGGCTTCGACGGCCTGGCCGCCGATCCGCAGATGTACCGCGTCGAGCAGCTCGACGCAGGCCGGCTGCTGACCACAACCGATCCCGACGCCTGGTTCCGACCCGACGGACCAACCCCCAAGCCCGAAGTACTCCAGGCCGCCCGCGCTGACATCGCCGACGCCATCGTCACCTACGACGAGTACCGCCGAGCCAAGCGCTCAGACGGGCAAGACATCTCCCCGCTCCTCAGCTGACCCTGCCGTCTCCAGCCGGCGTCCCATAGTGGGCCGCTCAGGGACATCGGTCGGCCTCGTCGTGAGGGCGGCCTATGCGCCAGTCGGACGTCCCACGGAGAAACCGGGGAATCATGAAGCGCATGACGGTGCAGGAGATCCCAGGCGACGACCCCGAACCGATGTACGTCATCCAGGTCAAGGTGCCGATGCGGGCGGGGGAGTTCGTGCACGACGAACTGCTGATCGCGGTCGGCGAGGCGGTGCTCAAGTTCCAGAAGGCGATCCCTGACCGGGCCTGGGAGGCGCGCGTGACTGGCCGGGGACTCCGCACCGCCGCCGAGGGCGGCGCGCCCTAATCAGCCCCCTCGGGACGGCGAACGGCCTCCACCCGGACCGGGCAGGGGCGGTGCCGCCGCTGACTGTCCCTTAGTGGGCCGTTCAGAAACACAGGCGTCGTAGGGGTCCCGCAGGACTTACGTCCCTACAGTTAGGACGCGGAGTGCCGCGGCCACCCGCGCAGCATCGGTGCGAGTGCCGCTCCTCTCCACGAGGGCGCACGTCTCCCGGAGCGCCTGGCCGTCCACACGGCCAGTTGCGAGCGCAGTGCCGATCAGCCCGGCGAGTGCCGACTCCGCCTCCTGCTGGTCAATCCAAACCGCTTGTTCCACGTCGCCGGCGGTGCCCGGGTACGGAGCCGGCTCCGACAGATCCTCGAGCACGGACTGCAGCAGCTCGCGTGCGTGCGGCGTCAGCATGGCCCGCTAACCGTGCCACAGTCCGCCGAGGCCAAAGGGCCGGTTCGAAGCGCCGAGATGTGTCCCTCAGTGGGCCGCTCAGGGACACTCGCCGACGCTCCACCCGCCCTGGTGGTGAGGGCGGTCAACAAGGATCCGGCCCGACGTGCAAGCAGTACAGCACCGACATGAAGTTCGACTTGTCGTCCTCGGCGAGGGCGCCCGGCTTGAACTCGACGACGATCCATCCGGCGAGGCGAACGTCTCCTCCGAGCGCGGCCGCGGCGGCCGAAGCCTGCTGAGCCGAATCAAACCGGCGCAAGGTCAGGGTGGTGGAGTCGACGCCCTGGATGCAGGGCAGCGTCGTTGTGCACAGATCCGCGGTCGCCATCGCGGCGCCCGGCATAGACGGGCCCGGGTCCTCCACGAAGGACGAGAGGTCGATGGCCGAGCGACCGTCATAGCTCAAAAACCACTTGGCGAGCCCGAAGATGCCGATGAGAACGCCGACGATGCCGACGCAGAGGAAGACCAGATCACGTCGAGTCATGTCAACTCCAGCCATGCAGGCGCCGTGGCGTTCTCGAGGCCACTGCGCAATCAGCGACATGCTCGCGCATGACAGGTGAGTCGATGCGGACCTGTCGTCGCTGCGGGTGTCCTCAAGTGGGCCGCTTGGGGACATCGAGGCGTGCCTGTCGTAGCCCATGGGCCGGTGGTCAGGCAGCGCCGTTCTAGTCGTCGCCGCCGGGCAGCGCCTGAGCATGGGCGAGTTGGCCGCGCCAGAAGCGCCGGGCCGCCTCAGCGTGGTCGCCATCGCCGCGCCCAGGTGAGTCCTCGAACGTCAGCCGGCGCGTCAGCCGGTCGATGGCCGTGGCGCGGTCCGATGCGGCGAGCGCGAGCAGACCGAGCAGCCCGTCGGCTGCTGGCCCGTGGGGCTCCACGACGTCGACCTCCCACCCCGGAGCCGGTGCACCGCTGCGGTGCTCCAGAAAGGAACGGGTCAGCTCGTAGCGCCCGAGTGTGTCCAGGAACGGCACGACGACGGCGTTCAGGTGCCGGGCGAGCCGGTCGAGGTCCGATCCGCTAAGTCCCCAGTACTCGATGAGCCGGATGTCGAGGTGGTAGTCACGGAGGGCGGCCCGCTCGACCGGATGAGGCTCGCTCTCGGGATGTGCGGCGTCGAAGCGGGTGCCGAAGGCCACCGCGAGCTCATCACCGCTGGACCCCGGGGAGACGACGTCGACGCGGTCGTCGTGCAGCCGTCGCCAGGTGCGGCCACTCCCGTGGAAGCCGTGCCGGCGGAGCGTGGCCGCCAGATGCCGCCGCAGGAGCGCGTCGACCTCCGCCCGTGCCTGTCGCGGCCCGGGGTCTGCTCGGCCTCGCACGGCGGCCGCCTTCTCCCGCCGAAGTCGTGTGTCCCGATCAGCCGCCTCGGCCTCGGCGCCCAGCGCCGCGCCGATCCGCTTCACCAGGTCACGCCGGGACAGGTCCACCAACAGCTGTCCCAGCACTTCCCGGTCGGCGGATGTCCCGCGGGCGGCCAGGCTGTCGACAGCGGCACCTGCGACCTTCAGGCACAGCGCCTCGGTCACCCCCGGCGCGCCGCTGCTCGCTGCCCCGCGCCGCGCCAGCACGCCCAACAGCTCAGGCACCCACTGCTCCTCGGGCAACAGCCGCGTCGCCACAACCGCGGCGCGGACCATGTCCTCGTTGTCCGGGGCGAACAGTCGCCCGCCGGAGGACCGGTCCTGCCCGTCGCGGGCGATGACGTCGCTGTCGGCAGCCAGCCGCAGCCAGTCGCGCAACAGGTCCCGGGCGGCGGACGCCTCGAGGGCGTCCTGCACCCGCCGCAGCCAGGTCGCCGACGGAGCGCCGGCCCCCAGCTCCCCGAGTCGTCTGACCAGCGCGGTGACCGCGCTCGGGTCATGGGCGCGGACGCACTCGCGGGCCGCAGCACCCCAGCAGTCCCCGTCGTGCAACAGCGAGAGGTCCAGCATGTCCGGTGGCGCCAGCGCGGCCAGCACCCGGTCGGCCAGGGACCGCGTCTGAGGCACCTGCCAGTCGTCCGGGATGCCGGTCAGCCAAGTCCGGCAGCGCTGCAGCTCATCGAACAGCGCGACGTCGGCTGCGCCCGACATCGCAACCCGTTCAGCTCCCCGCAGGGCAGTCGGGACCCGGACGTGGTCGAACTCGCCCCGCTGCCGCACCACACGCAGCGCCAGTCCTGCCGTCGGCGCCGTCCAGGGCAACCGCCGCCGGCGGAGCCGATCGATGACCTCACGCGGCCGGTCACCAGCGGCCGCCTCGTCGCCGGGCGACACAGTCGCCGAGGGTGCCAAGAGCATCAGTAGTGCCGAGAGCTGGTCCTGCGGGTCGGCGAGACGTTCGACGGCCGCTCGGGGCCAGGCCTCCCAGGTGACTCCCGCGGCCGACAGCGCACGATCCACCGCCGCACGGTGCGACTCCAGGTCCGGCACGCGCGTCAGTATCAGGCCCGGTTTCCCTGCCGCTCCGCCGCCCGGAAGTCGACACGCGCATCGATGTCCGCCATCTGTAGCGAGTGCGTGCCCTCAAGTAGGGGCCTCACCTCACTGGAGAAGTACAGGAGGACTGCTCAGCAACCTCCGTTTCGACGGAGGGCAGCGGCGCCCCGTCAGCCTCGCGGTGAGTGGCTGTCAACAGGTCACCGGCGATCCACAGATGTCGCGCGTTCCTCCAGGAGGCCCGGTCCTCGTGCGTGGCTTGCCTCCGCGTCATGCGCTGGGGAGGTGTACCGCGTGGGGAGCGTCGACCGGCGTGCCAACGGGACGTGGCAGGCGCGCTACCGACCTGCGCCCGGTGCCATCCAGATCACCCGGACCTTCAGCCGCAAGGTCGATGCGACTCGCTGGTTGACGGAGCAGACCGCCGCGCTGGCCGAGGGGCGGCACATACATCCGGCGACCGCGAAGCTCACCGTCGGGGAGTGGTGCGACCAATGGCTGGCCGGTTACGGCACCCGTCGCGCCTCCACGGTCCGGCAGGCCGGCGTTCACCTCGCCCACATCCGGGCGGCTTTCGGCACCCGGCCGCTCGCCACCATCCGACCGTCGGACGTGCGCCGCTGGACGGCGGAGCTCAAGGCCGCGGGCGCCGCCGACTCATACGTCTACGCACTGCACCGTCGGCTGTCCCAGCTGATGTCCGACGCCGTGCACGACGGGCTCATCCTGCGATCACCGTGCTCCCACCGGACCTCGCCGGCCGCCGGCAGGCCCAGGCCCTACGTCGCCACCACCGAGCAGGTCTTCGCTCTCCACGACACCGTCGCGGAGCAACTGCGTCCCGCGGTGCTCCTCGGCGCCTTCGCCGGCCTGCGCACCGCCGAGGTCGCCGGCCTGCGGGTCGTCGACGTCGACTTCGAGGCCGGCGTCGTCACTCCGGTCGAGCAGGCCGGCGGAAAGCCGCTCAAGTCGGCGATGAGCGGTCAGTCGATCCCCATCCCGGCCGAGCTCGTCGAGCAGTTGGCGGGCGCGGTGCGACGGTTCCCCGGATCGACCGTCGTCACCGACGGGATCCGCGGTCCGTCGTCCACCTGGGCCATCGAGCGGGCGGTACGGGCGGCTCGGCGCAAGCAAGTGGGATTACCGGAGGACTTCCGCTTCCACGACCTCCGCCACTACTACGCCTCGCTGCTCATCGCGTCGGGACTGGACGTCAAGACGGTGCAGCACCGACTCCGGCACGGATCGGCCACCACGACGCTGAACACCTACGGACACCTGTGGCCCGACCGGGACGAGGCCACCCGAGCTGTGGTCGGTGCGGTGCTCCGGTCGCGATCGCCGAGCGGAAGATCATCCCTGCTGAGAGCAGACTGAGAGCACGAGAAGGGCCGGTGACCTGTTCGCGCAGGTCACCGGCCCAGTCCGCATCAGATGTCGTAGTACATCGCGAACTCGTGCGGGTGCGGGCGGAGGCGGATCGGGTCGATCTCGTTCTCCCGCTTGTACTCGATCCACGTCTCGATCAGGTCGGGCGTGAAGACCCCGCCGTCGATCAGGTAGTCGTGGTCGACCTCGAGCCGGTCGAGGACGGCGTCGAGCGACGCGGGCACCTTGTCGATGCCCATGGCCTCCTCGGGCGGCAGCTCGTAGAGGTCCTTGTCCACCGGGGCCGGCGGCTCGATCTTGTTCTTGATGCCGTCGAGGCCGGCCATCAGCATCGCCGAGAAGGCGAGGTAGGGGTTGGCCGACGGGTCGGGCACGCGGAACTCGATGCGCTTGGCCTTGGGGTTGTCGCCGGAGATCGGGATGCGGCAGCAGGCCGAGCGGTTGCGGGCCGAGTAGACGAGGTTGATCGGGGCCTCGTAGCCGGGCACCAGGCGGTGGTAGCTGTTGACCGTCGGGTTGGTGAAGGCCAGCAGCGACGGCGCGTGGGCCAGCAGGCCGCCGATGTAGTGGCGGGCGGTGTCGGACAGGCCCGCGTAGCCGGTCTCGGCGTGGAAGAGCGGCTCGCCGTCCTTCCACAGGCTCTGGTGGCAGTGCATGCCCGAGCCGTTGTCGCCGAACAGCGGCTTGGGCATGAAGGTCACGGTCTTGCCGTGCGCCCAGGCGGTGTTCTTGATGACGTACTTGAACAGCATCAGGCTGTCGGCCGACCGCAGCAGCGTGTCGAACTTGTAGTTGATCTCGGCCTGGCCGCCGGTGCCGACCTCGTGGTGGCCGCGCTCGAGCTCGAGGCCCACGCCGGTCAGGTTGGCCATCATCGTGGCGCGCAGGTCGCTGTAGTGGTCGAAGGGCTCGACCGGGAAGTAGCCGCCCTTGGCCCGGGTCTTGTAGCCGAGGTTGGGGCCGCCGTTCTCGCCGGTCAGCGACCCGGAGTTCCAGGAGCCCTCGACCGAGTCGATGTGGTAGTAGCCCTCGTTGATGCCGGTCGAGTGCCGGATGGAGTCGAAGATGTAGAACTCCGCCTCCGGCCCGAAGTAGGCGGTGTCGGCGATCCCGCTGCTGGCGAGGTAGGCCTCGGCCTTCTTCGCCACGTTGCGCGGGTCGCGGCTGTAGGCCTCGCGCGTGATCGGGTCGTGGATGAAGAAGTTGACGTTCAGCGTCTTGTGCTTGCGGAACGGGTCGAGGAAGGCGCTGTTGGCGTCGGGCAGCAGCAGCATGTCCGACTCGTTGATCGCCTGGAAGCCGCGGATCGACGAGCCGTCGAAGCCGAGCCCGTCGGAGAAGGTGTCCTCACCGAACGTCGACGCCGGGATGGTGAAGTGCTGCATGACGCCGGGCAGGTCGCAGAAGCGGACGTCGACGAACTCGACGTCGTTGTCGCGGATGTAGGCGGCGACCTCGTCGGGACTGGTGAACATCGATCCTCCGGTATCGGGTGGACAGCCGTCCGAACGCTATGGCCGGGGAGTTGCCCGCCGGTGTCCCGTCTGTTTCGGGGCGGTAACAACGAACCCGGCGTGTCGGGGAGGGGACTCCCCGGGGCGGGCGGGCCTGCGGCGGTCGGGTCCTACGCTGAGAGCATGGTCAGGGACGCGCAGCCACCCTCTCAGGAGCGCCGGCGGGGCGCCTCCCTGGGCCTGCCGGCCGACGGGCCCGGATCGCTGGCGACCTTCGGTAGCCGCGTGCTGGCCTTCCTCGTCGACGCGTTCCTCTCCGCCGTCGTCGCGGGCTTCTTCACCGCCCCGGACCTGCCGGGCAACTGGAGCCTGCTGTCGCTGGCCGTCGTGTACGTCGTCTCCCTCGTCGCCATCGGCCAGACGCCGGGCATGCGGCTGCTCGGGCTGCGCCTGGCCCACCCGCGGCCGGCGTCGCGGCTGGCGCCGTGGCGGGCGGTCGTGCGCACCGCGCTGCTGTTCCTGCTGGTGCCGGCGCTGGTCGTCGACGCCGACGGCCGCGGCCTGCACGACCGGCTGACCGACACCGCCGTCGTCCGCGACAGGTGATCGTCCGGCGCGAGCGGCCCGCCGACCACCGGGCCGTGGCGGACGTGCACCGGGCGGCGTTCCCCACCGACGTCGAGGCCCGGCTCACCGGCGAGCTGCGCGAGGACCCCGGCTTCCTGCCGCACCTGTCGCTGGTCGCGGTCGACGGCGGCGACGTCGTCGGGCACGTGATCGCCACCTGCGGGTGGGTCGAGCCGATCGGCGCCCCGGCGCTCGGGCTCGGCCCGGTCGGCGTGCGGCCGGAGGTCCAGGGCCGCGGCATCGGGACGGTGCTCGTGCACGCGCTGGTCGCCGTCGCCGAGGCCGCGGGGGAGCGGCTGGTCGCGCTGCTGGGCGACCCCGGCTGGTACTCCCGGACGGGCTTCGTCCCCGCCGCGGACCTTCGGGTTGGCGGCGCCGGACCCGGCGTGGGGCGGGCACTTCCGGGCCCGCGCGCTCGCCGACCCCTGGCCGCGCGGCACGTTCCGCTACGCGGCCCCGTTCGACCGCCTCTAGACGACGGGAGCCCCGCACCGTGCGGTGCGGGGCTCCCCATCGGACCGGGGTCAGCGGCGGCGGACCTGCCGCTGGCTGACCGTCATCTGCCGGCCGCCGGGCAGGGGGCCGCCGGGGACCGGCATGCGCGCGCCGCCGAGGGCGGCCAGCCGCCGGCCGAGGGTGTTGACCTCACCGGCGGACAGGTTGCGCGGCAGCTTCATCACGTGGGTGGAGAGCTTGCGCAGCGGGACCTGGCCCTCCTCCTCGCCGACGGTGATGTCGTAGATGGGGGTGTCGCCGACGACGCGGGCGATCTTCTTCTTCTCCTGCGCGATCAGCCCGCGGACCCGGCTGGGGGAGCCCTCGCCGACCAGGATCACGCCCGGGCGGCCGAGCACGCGGTGCACGGAGTCCAGCTGCGCGGTGCCGGCGACGCCGGAGGAGACCCGCCAGTCGCCGCGCATCCCCTCGAGCACCCAGGCGGCGGCGCCGGGTTGGCCCTCCACCTGGCGGTAGGCCGAGCCCTGCGCGCGCCGGCCGAAGACGATCATCGCGGCGAGCAGGCCCAGGACGACCGCGATCGGCAGGAAGAGGAACGGGGCGCCGAAGAGGATCGCCACCAGCTCGACGAGGCCGGCCACCACCACGAAGGCGATGAGCATCAGCCAGGGGAGCTTCGGGTCGTTCTTCGCCGTCAGCGAGTAGGCCTGCTTGATCATGCGGGCCTGGTTGCCGACCTTCTTCAGCCGGCCGACCTTGGGCTGCCCGTCCTTGCCGACCTTCGGGGCCTTGCCCTTGCCGGCGGCGCTCGCCGCGGTGGCACCGCCCGTGGTCCGGCCGCGGGAGCCGGGACCGGTCGCGGCCTTGCCGCGCCCGGACGGCGCGGTGGAGTCTGTGGGCTTGCTGCGTGCCATGTCCCCAGGATAGGGGCGCGCGGGCGCGTCCCCGGTCGGCGCGGGGCAGGGACGGCGGGAATCAGCCCCGAGGGGTCAGACCGCGGGCCTCGACGGCCTGCTGGTAGAGCCGGCCGGCCCGGTAGGAGCTGCGCACGAGCGGCCCGGCGAGCACGCCCGGGAAGCCGATCTCCTCCGCCTGCTGCTGGAAGCCGACGAACTCGTCGGGCTTGACCCAGCGGACGACGGGGTGGTGCCGGGGCGAGGGGCGCAGGTACTGGGTGATGGTCAGCAGGTCGCAGCCGGCCTCGTGCAGCGCGCGCATGGTCTCGACGACCTCGTGCGGCTCCTCGCCCATGCCGAGGATGAGGTTGGACTTGGTGACCAGCCCGGCCTCCCGGGCAGCGGTGATGACGGCGAGCGAGCGCTCGAAGCGGAAGCCGGGGCGGATGCGCTTGAAGATCCGCGGCACGGTCTCGACGTTGTGCGCGAGCACCTCCGGCCGGGAGGAGAACACCTCGGCCAGCTGGGCGGGGTCGGCGTTGAAGTCGGGGATGAGCAGCTCGACGCCGCAGCCGGGGACCGCGGCGTGGATCTGCCGCACGGTCTCGGCGTAGAGCCACGCGCCGCCGTCGGGCAGGTCGTCGCGGGCGACGCCGGTGACGGTGGCGTAGCGGAGCTGCATCGTGGCGACGCTCTCGGCGACGCGGCGGGGCTCGTCGGCGTCGAAGTCGGCGGGCTTGCCGGTGTCGATCTGGCAGAAGTCGCAGCGCCGGGTGCACTGGTCACCGCCGATGAGGAAGGTGGCCTCCCGGTCCTCCCAGCACTCGTAGATGTTGGGGCAGCCGGCCTCTTCGCAGACCGTGTGCAGGCCCTCGCGGCGGACCAGCGACTTCAGCTCGGTGTACTCCGGCCCGGTCTTGAGGCGGGTCTTGATCCACTCGGGCTTGCGCTCGATCGGCACCTGGCTGTTGCGCACCTCGAGGCGCAGCAGCTTGCGGCCGGCGGGACCGATCCGGGACGAGTCGGGGGTGCTGGTCGTCGCCGTCTCGCTCATGATCCCCACGGTACCCCCGGACGCGGACCGCCCCCGCGGCCTCGGGGGAGGCGGCGGGGGCGGTCGCGGGTGTCGCGTGCGGCGTCAGGCCATCCCGGCGGCGGGGCCGGCGGTCGGGCCCTCCTGGGTGTTGCCGCCGCTGGTGAACGGCTCGGGAGCCGTCTCGGTCGGGTCGGTGGCACCCGAGTTGTCGTCGCCCCCCACGTTCTGGGCGTCACGGATGCCCATGTCGTCCTCGGCGGGGGCGGAGTCGCCGGCGACGAACATCGCGTCGGAGACGGTCTTGCCGGACTGGTCGTTGCTCGGTGCGCTGGGCACGGGGTCCTCTCGGTAGCTCGGCACGGGCCCGTCACCGGCCGGGGCCGGCGTCCACGGGTCCTGCTTCCTGCGGCGCAGGAAGGAGAACGTCGCCGCACCGACGGCGAGGGCCAGGAGCACCCACGGCCAGCGGCGCGACCCCGTGTCACTACCCACGGATCGCCTCGCCTGCGCGACCTTCTTCGCGGACTTCCTCTTCGTCTTCCCCGCCGCCTTCGCGGTGCCGCCCACGAGCTCGGCCCGCCTCTGCTCGAGCTCGCCGAGCGCGGTGCCCACCCCGGCGACGACGGTGTCGCGGGCGCTGCCCAGCGCGGGGACGACGGTGTCGCGGGCCGCGGCCACGCGGGGCGCCACCTCGGCGGCCAGCGCCGTGCGGGTGGCGGTCTGCGCGGCCTCGAGCCGGGGCCCGAGGTCGGCGGCGGCCCTGGCGGCAGCGGCGCCCGCGGCGGCCAGCGCCGAGGTCACCGCCGGCCCCGCCGACTCGCGGGCGGCCACGACGCGCGGGGTGAGCGCGTCGACGGCGGCGTCGACCCGCTCGCGCGCGAGCTCCAGCGCGGGGGTGGCCGCGTCGCGGGCGGCCTCCACGCGGGGGGTCAGCGCGTCGACGAGCGCGTCGACGGCGGGGGTGGCGGCGGCGACGGCCGCGGCCACCTTCGGGGCGACGGCCTCGCGGGCGGCGTCGAGGACGGGGCCGGCGGCCTCGCGAGCGGCCTCCACGCGGGGGCCCAGCTGCTCCGCGGCGGCCCGGCCGGCCTCGGTGACGGCGGCGCCGAGGTGGTTCAGGCCCTCCTGCAGCTCGGCCCCGATGACCTGGCCGTGGGACTGGGAGCGGAACACGGATCGCACCTCCGGGTTGATCGACTCCGGCCATCCTGCACGCTCGGCCGGATCGGCACACCCCGGGGCGGCGCCGCTCAGGGGGCCGCGGTGAGCGGCGCCCGGTCGGCGGCGAGCCAGACCAGCAGGTCCCCGACGGGCATCGGCCGGGCGACGGCGTAGCCCTGCGCGACGTCACAGCCCAGTGCCGCGAGCCGCCGGGCGGTGGCCGCGTCCTCGACGCCCTCGGCGACCAGCGTCAGGCCGAGGTCGTGGGCGAGGGCGACGGTGTGCCGCACGATCGCCGCCGCGCGCTCGTCGACGTCGACGTCGGCGGTGAGGCTGCGGTCGAGCTTGAGCTCGTCGGCCGGCAGCCGGCGCAGGTAGGCCAGCGAGCTGTAGCCGGTGCCGTAGTCGTCGATCGAGGTGCGCACGCCGAGGCGGCGCAGCTCGCCGAGCACGGTGCGGCCGCGCTCGGGGTCGGCCATGAGGGTGTCCTCGACCAGCTCGAGGGTGAGCGCCGTCGGCGGCAGCCCGCGGCGGGCCAGCTTCGCGGCGACCTTGCCGGGCAGGTCGAGGTCGGCGACGTTGGCCGCCGACAGGTTCACCGACACCGGCACCCGGTGCTCGCCCCACCAGCGGGCGACCGCGTCGAGGGAGCGCTCCAGCACGGTGTCGGTGAGCGGGCGCATGAGCCCCGCCTGCTCCGCGGCCGGCAGCACGACGCCGGGGCCGACGAGCCCGCGCTCGGGGTGGTGCCAGCGCAGCAGCGCCTCGACGCCGACCACCCGGCCGTCGTCCATGGCGACCTGCGGCTGCAGGTGGACGTCGAGCTGGTCCTCGACCAGCGCGGTGCGCAGCTCCTCCATCGTGCGCAGCCGCTCGCCGGAGCCGCTGTGCGGGTCGGGCACGTAGACGTGCACGCCGGTGCGCTCGGTCTTCGCCGCGTACATGGCGACGTCGGCGCAGCGCAGCAGCTCCTGGACGTCGTCGGCGGGCACCGGGGCGGTGGAGACGCCGACGCTCACGCCGACGTGCAGCCGGATGCCGTCGACGACGAACGGCTGGCGCAGCAGGTCGTGCACGATGCCGGCGCGCTCGGCGGCGCCGTCGAGGTCGGTGTCGGGCAGCAGGACGGCGAACTCGTCGCCGCCGAGGCGGGCGAGCACCTCGCCGGGGCGCAGCGCCGGGGTCAGCCGCGGGCCGACCTGGCCCAGCAGCTGGTCGCCGGCGCCGTGGCCGAGGCTGTCGTTGACCTCCTTGAAGCCGTCGAGGTCGAGCAGCAGCAGCGCGGCCGGGTGCGCGGTGGTCGCCGTGGCGACCACCGTGCGCGCGGTCTCGAGCAGGGCCCGGCGGTTGGGCAGGCCGGTCAGCTCGTCGGTGCGGGCCTCCTGGCGCGCGGAGGCGAAGGAACGGACCTCGCGGAAGGTGACCGCCGTCCGGCCCAGGACGGCGAGCACGCAGCCGACGGCCAGCCAGCCGGCGCTCGAGGGCAGGTGGTCGCCGTAGCCGGCGGCGAGCACGGCGAGCGCGGCCAGCGCGCCGGCCAGCGGCAGCGCGACCAGCCGCCAGGAGATCCGGACGCCGGCCCCCTCCTCGCGCGGCTCGGGGTCGCCGGTGGTGCGCTGGGCGGCGACCCCGGCGCACAGCACGCCGGCCAGCCAGACCAGCTCCAGCGGCCCGCCGTCGGAGTAGCGGCCGGCGACGCTGAGCAGGAACAGCCCGACGTCGGCGACGCAGATGAGGGCGACCGACGCGCTGACCAGCAGCAGCGTGCGGTCCAGGTGAACGCCGAGGATGGCGCCGACCCCGGTGAGCAGGGCGAGGAGCAGGACGTCGGCGGCGGGCCAGGCCAGCTGCAGGTAGGAGACCGTGCCGGCGCCGGTGAGGTAGGGGCCGAGCAGGAAACCGATGCCGACGGCGCCCGTGCCGAGGGCGCCGATGACGCCGTCGAGCCACATGCTCGGGAGGAAGCGGCTCACGCGGGCGCGGATGAAGACGAAGAGCGCCACGTAGAGGAAGGCGTAGGCCACCGTCACGCAGGTGTCGCCGACCACCGACGGCGTCGTCCCCGCCTGGCCGGTCTCGATGATGCGGGCGATGTTGCCGACGCTGGCCAGCAGCAGCGTGGTGCCGATGGCGCGCCAGCCGAGGGCCTCGCGCGGCGCGCGCGGGGCGGTCAGCCAGCAGGCGAGACCCGCCGCGACCCAGGCGACGTGGTAGAGCACGACGTCGTAGACGACGTCCCACACCGCTCCGCCCGGCCGCGGGCCCACGCCGGTCGAGAACGCGGTCACGCCGAGGGCCGCGACCACCAGCAGGAGGTCGCGGGGATCGGTCCCGGTACGCCGGGGGGAGGCCGCGTTCGAGCGCACGAGGACTCCATCGGCGGGTACCCCGCCGACATGCACCCGGGAGGCCTCCGGTCCGACCCCTCCGGGTGAGTCGCGGCCTCGCGCTAGGCTGGGGAGGTGACCGGCGGGCGCCTGCTTCTCCGGCCGTGCTGACCTGATCCACCAGTCAGCACGGCGACCCCTCCTGCGTGAGGGGTTTTTTCATGTCCGCCGACGGATGACCCCGGGAGCACCGCGATGAGCCAGACGGCGAGCCAGCCCACCACCGAGCCTGCGGACGAGGGCGTCCCGCCGCACCGCTACACGCCCGCGCTGGCGCAGCGGATCGAGCTGGAGTGGCAGGACCGGTGGGAGGCCGAGGGCACCTTCCACACGCCCAACCCGACGGGCCGCCTGTCGGAGGGCTTCGACCGGGTCGCCGGCCGGCCCAAGACCTTCATCATGGACATGTTCCCGTACCCCTCGGGTGCGGGCCTGCACGTCGGGCACCCCCTGGGCTACCTGGGCACCGACGTCACCAGCCGGTTCCGCCGCATGGACGGCGACAACGTGCTGCACCCGATGGGCTACGACGCCTTCGGCCTGCCCGCCGAGCAGTACGCGGTGCAGACCGGGCAGCACCCGCGGATCACCACCGAGGCCAACATCGCGGCGATCCGGGCGCAGCTGCGCCGGCTGGGCGTCGACCACGACGAGCGCCGCACCTTCGCCACGATCGACCCCGGCTACTACCGGTGGACGCAGTGGATCTTCCTGAGGATCTTCGGCGCCTGGTTCGACGAGGAGGCCGGGAAGGCCCGCCCGGTGGAGGAGCTGGTCGCCGAGCTGGACGCCGGCACCCGCTCGCCCGCGCCGGGCACCAACCCGTCGGGCCGGCCGTGGGCGGAGCTGTCCGACGTCGAGAAGCGGCAGGTCGTCGACGCGCACCGGCTGGCCTACCGGCACGAGGCGCCGGTGAACTGGTGCCCGGGCCTGGGCACCGTGCTGTCCAACGAGGAGGTCACGCCCGACGGGCGCTCCGAGCGCGGCAACTTCCCGGTGTTCCGGCGCCCGCTGACCCAGTGGATGATGCGGATCACCGCCTACGCCGAGCGGCTGCTGGCCGACCTGGACCGGCTGGACTGGTCGGACTCGGTCAAGCAGATGCAGCGCAACTGGATCGGCCGCTCGACCGGTGCCCGCATCCGTTTCGCCGTCGGGGCGGCGGGGCGGGCGGACGGCTCAGCCGAGACGGTCGAGGTGTTCACCACCCGCCCCGACACCCTGTTCGGCGCCACCTACATGGTGCTGGCGCCCGAGCACCCGCTGGTCGAGACGCTGACCGCCGGCGCGTGGCCCGACGGCACCGACCCGCGGTGGACCGGCGGCGCGGCCACCCCGGCCGAGGCGGTCCGCGAGTACCAGCGACAGGCCTCGCGGCGCTCGGAGCTGGACCGGCAGAACGAGAGCCGGGAGAAGACCGGGGTCTGGCTGGGCGTCACCGCCGTCAACCCGGTGAACGGCCGGGAGCTGCCGGTGTTCATCGCCGACTACGTGCTGACCGGCTACGGGACCGGCGCGATCATGGCCGTCCCCGGCGAGGACACCCGCGACTGGGAGTTCGCCGAGGCGTTCGGCCTGCCCGTCGTGCGCACCGTGCAGCCGCCCGCCGACTTCGACGGCGGCGCGTACACCGGCAGCGGGCCGATGATCAACTCGTCGAACGAGCAGGTGTCGCTGGACGGGCTGACCGACAAGGCCGCCGCCATCGCGCGGATGACGGAGTGGCTGGTGGCCGCGGGCCACGGCGAGGCGACGACCACCTACAAGCTGCGTGACTGGCTGTTCAGCCGGCAGCGCTACTGGGGCGAGCCGTTCCCGATCGTCTACGACGCCGACGGCCTGCCGCGCGCGGTCCCGGAGTCCCTGCTGCCGGTGCTGCTGCCCGAGGTCGACGACTACTCGCCCAAGACCTTCGCCGACGACGACGCCGACTCCGCGCCCGAGCCGCCGCTGTCGCGGGTGGCCGAGTGGACGACCGTCGAGCTGGACCTGGGCGACGGGCTCAAGCCCTACCGCCGCGAGACCAACACGATGCCCAACTGGGCGGGCTCGTGCTGGTACTACCTGCGCTACATCGACCCGGGTGACGACACCCAGATGGTCGACCCGGAGCTGGAGCGCTACTGGATGGGCCCGCGGTCGCCCGGCGACGTCGGCGGCGTGGACCTCTACGTCGGCGGCATGGAGCACGCGGTCCTGCACCTGCTGTACGCGCGGTTCTGGCACAAGGTGCTGCACGACCTGGGCTACGTGTCGAGCGAGGAGCCGTTCCGCCGGCTGGTCAACCAGGGCTACATCTCGGCCTACGCCTACACCGACGAGCGCGGCTTCTACGTGCCCGCCGCCGACGTGGTGGAGGAGGACGGGCGCTTCCTCTACGAGGGCAAGCCGGTCAACCGCGAGTACGGGAAGATCGGCAAGTCCCTGAAGAACATGGTCACGCCCGACGAGATGATCGGCGCCTACGGGGCCGACACCTTCCGCGTGTACGAGATGTCGACCGGCCCGCTGGAGCAGTCGCGGCCGTGGGACACCAAGGCCGTCGTCGGCTCGCAGCGGCTGCTGCAGCGGATCTGGCGCGTCGTGGTCGACGAGCAGACCGGCGCCGTCCGGGCCGCGGACGTGGCTCCCGGTGACGACGAGCTGCGGGCGCTGCACAGGGCCATCGCCGGCGTGCGCGACGGCATGGCCACGCTGCGGTTCAACGTCGCCATCGCCCGGATCGCGGAGCTGACCAACGCGCTGACCGCGGCCTACGGCGCGGAGTCCCCGGTGCCGCGGGAGGTGGCCGAGCCGCTGGTGCTGCTGGTGGCCCCGCTGGCCCCGCACCTGGCCGAGGAGCTGTGGGCGCGCCTGGGGCACACCGGGTCCGTGGCGTGGGCGCCGTTCCCGGTGGCCGACGAGCGCTGGCTGGCCGAGGACACCGTGCAGGTGGCGGTGCAGGTCAACGGCAAGGTGCGGGCCCAGGTGGATGTGCCGGCCGACGCCGACGCCGCGGCGCTGGAGGCGGCGGCACGCGCCGACGAGCGGGTGGCCGCGCAGCTGGCCGGCAAGACGGTGCGGCGCGTGATCGCCGTCCCGGGCCGGCTGGTCAACTTCGTCGTCGGCTGACCCCGCCGTCCGGCCTGGGCCGTCGGCTCAGGCGGGACGGATGCGGATCATGGCGTGGCGCTGGGTGTCCGGGCGGGTGAGCCGCTGCCACAGCCGCGAGCTGGTGTAGGAGATCCGCCACCGCCAGCCGTAGCGGCGGGCGAGGGCGGCCCGCGCCTGCCGCCACTCGTGGGGCGGCATGAGGACGGCGGTGGCCTCGACCGGTTCGCCGAGGAGGCGGCCGCGGACGTCGCAGGGCGCCACGGTGACCCGGGCGGTGTGCCGCAGCCGCTTGACCTTGCCGGACTCCGCGCGGGTCCAGACGACGAGCGTGTCGCCGTCGGGGGCGGCCCACACCGGCGTGGCCACCGGGTCACCGGAGCGGCGGAACGTGGTGAGGCTGACGTACTCGCTGTGCGGCAGGCCGGCCACGGGCGTCAGACGGCCGGGGTGAGGGTGAGCACGCGGCGCACCGCGTCCTCGACGGCGTCGATCACCTCGGCGACGGGGACGTCGCGGCCGAGCTCCGCGGTCAGCGACGTGACGCCCGCGTCGGCGATGCCGCACGGGACGATCGCGCCGAACGCGCCCAGGTCGGGGTCGCAGTTGAGCGCGAAGCCGTGCATGGTCACGCCGCGGGCCACCCGGACGCCGATCGCGGCGATCTTGCGCTCGGGGCGGAACCGGCTGTCCGGACCCGGCGGGTCGGCGGCGACCCAGACGCCGCTGCGCCCCTCGACCCGCTGCGTGGTCACGCCGAGGCCCGCGCAGACCTCCATCAGCGCGTCCTCGAGGCGCCGCACGTGCGCGACGACGTCGACCGGGTCGGGCAGCGCCACGATCGGGTAGCCGACCAGCTGACCCGGCCCGTGCCAGGTGATCTTGCCGCCGCGGTCGACGTCGACCACCGGGGTGCCGTCGAGCGGGCGCTCGTGCGGCTCGGTGCGCCGGCCGGCGGTGTAGACCGACGGGTGCTCGAGGAGCAGCAGCGTGTCGGGGCCCTCCCCGGCCACGCGGGCGGCGTGGATCTCGCGCTGGCGCGCCCACGCCTCCTCGTAGGGGACGGTGCCGGCCCGGACGACGCGCAGTTCGGTCACGGCTCCCAGCCTATGCCCGCGGTCACCGCAGCCGGCGCGGCTCGAGCCGGGTCTCGACGGCGCCGCCGTCGGGCCCCCGCTCCACCCGGTAGGCGGCCTTCCCGGGCCGGTCGGCGACCGCCTCCGCCAGTTCGGTGCCGCGGTAGACCAGGCCGACGCCGTCGTCCGTGGCGTGCCCCGCGGGGAGCGTGCCGTCGGCGACCAGCCGGTGGTACAGCGGCCGGCGCTGCTCCTCGGAGTCGTAGTGGACGCCGTTGGACGTGGGGATCAGCCCGAGGCCGTTCGTCACGGGGCGCAGGTCGGGGCCGAAGGAGTCGGTGGTGCCCCCGACGTGCCAGCACAGCGAACCCGCCGACACCCCGCCCAGCACGACGCCCGCCTCCCACACCTCGCGGAACACCTCGTCGAGGCCGTGCACCCGCCACACGGCGAGCAGGTTCGCGACGCTGCCCCCGCCCACCCAGACGACGTCCTGGGCCAGCAGGTGCGCCCGCACGTCGGCGACCGTGGGCATCGGGAACAGGCTCAGGTGGCTGACCCGCACCCGGCTGCCGGCGAAGGCGCCGTACACACCGGCCAGCCGCGCCGGGTCGTCGCCGGTGGCGGTGCCGAGCCAGCACAGCCGCGGCTGCCCGGGCGCGCCGGCGAGTTCGGCGGCGAGGTCGAACACCGGACCGGGCGCCCAGTCGGAGGGGCCCCGGCCGCGGGAGTCGAAGCCGATGCTGGTGGCCAGGATCGTCGGGGCGGTGGCGGGCATCAGGCGGCTCCGGCGGTGCCCGGGCGCAGCGCCCGCAGGACCGCGGCGGCGGTGCGCCGGCCGCTGGCCATGGCGCCCTGGATCGACGGGGTGTCGCGGTGGTCGCCGCAGACGTACAGCCCGCCGCCGAGGTCGACCGGCCGGAGGTGACGCAACGGGGGCAGGGCGGCGGGCTGGGCGCCGGTCACCGTCACGGTGGTCAGGTGCTCGAGGTCGGCCGCGGCGACGTCGTGCAGCCGGGCCACCTCGTCGCGCACGTCGGCCTCCCGGGTGGGGGCCAGGCTGTTGCTCGCGACCAGCGCCCGCCCGTCGGGGGAGTAGGCCGGCTGCGCGTCGCTGAGCACCACGCTGTTGACCAGCTGCCCGCCCGGGGTGCCCAGGACGATGAGCGGCTCTATCCACGGCGAGGACGGCAGCACGTGGTAGTGCGTGGTCACCTGGCGGGGCGCGGAGGCCTCGACGGCGGGGACCAGGCCGGCGGCGGTGCCGGGATCGGTGGCCACCACGACGGCGTCGGCCCGCACGGGACCGGCGTCGCTGGTGACGCTGGTCCCGGTGACCGCCTCGACCCGGACCCCGGTGTGCACGCGGCCGGCGCCCACCCGGCCCGCGAGCTGCTCGCCGATCGCCTGGATGCCGGCCGCGGGCAGGCCGGTGCCGCCGCGGGCGAAGCTGCGCCACAGCAGGTCGAGGTAGCGGCTGGAGGTCTCCAGCCGGTCCTCGAGCAGCACGCCGGCGAGGAACGGGCCGAAGAAGCGCTCCAGCGCCGCGGTGCCGACGCCCGCCTGCCGCAGGTGCTCGGCCGCCGTGGTCTCCCGGGCGCCGAGCAGCCGGCGGACCGGCCAGTAGCCGGCCCGCGCGGAGAACGCGGCGATGGCCGCCTTCTGCGGCAGCGACCCGATCGGTGCCCGCAGCGTGTCGAGCGCCGCGCCCGGCCGGCGCCGCGGATCGGCCACCCGGTGCGCCGACCCGTCGACCCGGACGACGGCGCCGGGCACGAAGTAGCCGAGGTCGAGGGCGGGCAGGTCGAGGTCGGCGGCGCGCGGATAGCCGGTGTTGAACACCTGGAACCCGCGGTCGACGACGAACCCGTCGACCTGCTCGGTGGCCAGGCGGCCACCGGCGTGCGCGGCGGCCTCCAGCACGTGCACGTCGACGCCGGCCGCGGCCAGCCGGGTGGCCACCGACAGGCCGGCGAGCCCCGCACCGACCACGACGACCTCGGCACGGGCGGGGAGCGGCATGGCCCCGAACCTAGGCGCAGGACGACCGCCACACCCGTCGGGCGGCCGGGCTGTGGACGGCTCCCCGGCCTGTGGACGGCCGGAGCGGGCGGAGCGCGGCGGGACCTACCGTCCCGGCCGTGTCCGCGCCTCCCGATGACGACGAGTGCCCGCTACCGCCCGTCGTGCCCGGCTACCTGCTCGACCGCCTGCTCGGCCGGGGCGGCTCGGGCGAGGTCTGGCGCGCCCGCCCGCGTGGTGGCGGCCCGCCGGTGGCGGTCAAGGTCCTGGTGGCCGGCGACGCCGCCCGGCAGGCGCGCGAGGCCGCCCTGCTCGGGGCGCTCGACCACCCGCACCTGGTCCGGCTGCACGAGGTGGTGCACCAGCCCCGCCGCGGCGGTCCGGCGCGGGTGGCGCTCGTCCTCGACCTGCTGGAGGGCGGCAGCCTGGCCGCGCTGCTCGCCCGCCGGGGCCGCTTGCGGCCCGGGGAGGTCGTCACCGCGCTGGCGCCGGTCGCGGCGGCGCTCGCCCGAGCGCACGAGGAGGGCGTCGTGCACGGCGACCTCTCGCCGGGCAACGTCGTCTTCACCGCGGAGGGGCGTCCGGTGCTCACCGACCTCGGCGTGGCCCGGGTGCTCGGCGAGGAGGCGGCCGGTGAGGTCACCCCGGCCTACGTCGACCCGGCGGTCGCCCGCGGGGCCGCGCCGGGCCCGGCCTCCGACGTCTTCGGCGTGGCGGCGGCCGCCTTCCACGCGCTCACCGGGGTACCGCCGTGGAACGCCGCCACTCCCGCCGACACCCTGGCCCTGGCGGCAGTGGGGGAGCTGCCCGACCTCGCCGCCCTGGCGCCCGGGTGCCCGCCCGGGCTCCTCGAGGTGGTCGCCCGGGGCCTGTCGGCCGATCCGCACGCCCGGGGCTCGGCCGCCGCGTTCGCCCTCGACCTCCGGCACGCCTGCCGGCCCGAGGCCGTCCGGCTCCCTGCGGCCGGCATGCCGGACGCCGACCTCGCCGACCCCGGCCGGGGCCCGCGCACGGAGCTCACCCACCAGGTGCCCGGTCGGCACCGCCGTCCCGCGCCGCGGGAGGTGCCGCCGCCCGCGCGCCGCCCGCGACTGCCCTCGCGGGCCCTGCTCCGCCGCGGGGCGGTCGCCGCCGGGACGGCGCTGCTCGTCGCCGTCGCCGTCTGGGGCGGCCTGCTGTGGTCGCGGTCGGGCCCGGGCGCCGCACGGGTTCCGGCTGAGGCGGCGGGGACCGCCACCGCCGCGGGGACCGCCACCGGGACCACCCCGCGGACCGGCCCGGCGGCCCCGGCATCCCCGCCGGACGCGGGGTACCCGACACCCGCTCCGGTCTTCCCCGAGCCCGTCCTCCCCGCTCCGGAGCCCGTCCCGGCTCCCGCTCCGGGCTCCGCTCCGGATCCCGCGGGAGAGACCGACTGGACCGCCGTCCTCGGCGCCCTCTACGACCGCCGCGCCGAGGCCTTCACCACCGGGGACGCATCCCTGCTCGACGGCGTCTACACCGCCGACAGCCCGCTCCTGGCCACCGACCGTGCCTTCCTCGACGCGCTGGCCTCGGCCGGCGAGCTCCTGCGCGACTTCCGGCCGGCCGTCACGGAGGTCGAGGCGGCCGCGGCGCCCACCGCGGACGGGCAGGTCCGGGTCGACCTGGTCGACTCCTGGCCGGCCTACACGGTGGTGTCCGCCGCCGACCCCGACGGCCCGGCCCTGCGCACGGAGCCCGGCCGGGCGCCCGTGGCGGTGTCGATGGTGCTGGTGCCCGGCCCGGACGGCTGGCGGATCGGCTCGGCGGGGCGGCTGGCGTGAGCCGGTCAGCGTCGCGCCAGCGCCTCCCGCAGGGCCGAGGACAGCGTGTCGTGCGTGAAGCGGTACCCGGCTGCCTGGAGCGCGGCCGGGACCGCGCGCTGCCCGGCGAGCACGCTCGACCGGCCGAACTCACCCAGGCCGGCGCGGATCGCGAAGGCCGGCACCGGCAGGACGGCGGGCCGGCGGACGGCGGCGGCCAGCTCCCGGACGAAGACGGCGTTGGGCACGGGCTCGGGCCCGGTCAGGTTCACCGGCCCGCGGACGCCGTCGGCGGTGAGCAGGAACCGGATGGCGGCGATCTCGTCGGCGAGGCCGACCCAGGGCCAGTACTGCCGGCCCGAGCCCATCCGGCCGCCCAGGCCGAGGCGGAACACGGTGCCGAGGATCTTCACGAGCATCGCGCCGCGGTCGATGACCAGCCCGGTCCGCAGGGTCACCACCCGCACGCCGGCGTCCGCGGCCGGCCGGGTGGCGGCCTCCCACTCGACGCAGACGTGGGCCAGGAAGTCCTCACCCGGCGGGGCCTGCTCGTCGGTGACGCGGTCACCGGTGTCGCCGTAGTAGCCGACCGCCGATGCCGACAGCAGCACGCGCGGCCGGGAGGGGTCCGCGGCGGACGCGGTGGCCAGCGCCTCGCTGATGGTGGTGGTGCTGTCGACCCGGCTGGCGAGCAGGTCCCGCTTGTAGGAGGCGGTGAACGGGCGCGGCCGGATGGGGGTGCCGGCCAGGTTCACCACGGCGTCGACGTCGGCCAGCAGCGCGGGGTCGATGCGCCGGTGCTGGGGGTCCCAGCGGTGCTCGTCGGCCGTGCGCGGGGTGCGCCGGACCAGCCGGATCACCTCGTGGCCGTCCTCGCGCAGGGCGGGGACCAGCGCCGACCCGATGAGGCCGGAGGCCCCGGTGACAGCGATCTTCATGACGCTCCTCGTCCCCCCTGGCACGGAAGCGGGGGGGGGGGGGGGGGGGGGGGGGGGGGGGGGGGGGGGGGGGGGGGGGGGGGGGGGGGGGGGGGGGGGGGGGGGGGGGGGGGGGGGGGGGGGGGCGC